>JAGQPO010001048.1 GCA_020426665.1 Planctomycetales bacterium | reverse complement strand
TCAATCGAACCTGTTGATCGCCACCAACGAAACTCTGATCCTTAATTAGATCAGGGACGTGACCGGTTACTCCAGTGCCCGCGCGGGTCGGTGCCGCGCACGTGGACTCCTTTTTCGTTCCATCCCAATGCCGCGTGAACGTCGGCGCTGCAGTAACGCAATGTCAATCCACAGCGGCGGCGGGTCGATTCGTTGGCATCACTTCCGTGCAGCAAGAGGTCGGCGTGGATCGATGCCTGTCCTGCCTTCAGTGGATCATAAACCAACTCGCCATATTGCTCCGGATTATCAATGGTTTGGTTCAACACATTGTGCTCGGCCGAATCGCTGGGCCGATACGTCATGTGACCTTTGGTGTGCGAACCGGCGATAAACTTCATGCATGCGTTCTCTTGATCTGCATCATCGATCGCCAACCAAACGGTTACCGCCTTGCTAGGCGACAGCGGCCAGTAACTGGCGTCTTGGTGCCAGGCAACCGACTTGCCATCACCTGGCATTTTGCAAAAGAAGTGTGAGCCCCAACCGATCACATTTTCGCCAAACAGATCAGAGACGGGTGCAACGATTCGCGGGTCGGTCAGAATGTCGTAGACCGGCCCATATTTTAGATGTGCCGAGCTGATTGAATAACTGTCACCGCCACCGGCAGTGACTTCACGCAACAGTTCGTCGAAGTAGTCACGAATCGCATCGATTTCTTCTTTTGGGAAAATATCAAGCGGTGCGATGTAACCTTGATCATTGAACTGGTCGATTTGGGCACGCGTCAACGAGGTCGGGTCGGCGACTCCGGCGGGGTGAAAACTTAGGTCTCGCTGTAGCGATCCGAGTTCGTCGTCGGTCGGAATGATTTTAAAATCTTTCATGGTCATTGATGTTCAAATAGTGGTGTTGCGATACCGGAAGAATCTACTTGCCAAGGCGTCCAGAGGACCACAACGTCTTCGGTTTTCAGGTCACTTTTGCGTGGTGGGATCTCGGTTGTTTCCAATTCAATCTTGTCGATGTCGCATTCTTCGGCAAGCCGTTCAATTTCATCACGAAGTTCGTCTTCCAATTCCTGGATGTCTTCGTGCAATTTTTCGAGGGCATTTTCGGCACGGCGGATGTCATCTTTTTGTTGTGATGCACGACCGACGCCGCGTGCAGCGGACATCACACCGCCGCGTCGACCGCCGACGAAGGCACCCAAGATCGACGAACCGACCGACAGGATTGACGACCATCGAGCCTGGCCATACTGGGCTTCTTCACGCTCGACCCGATCTTCGGCGGTGCGAATCTTCTTTTCGATCGAGTCCATCTTTGAATCGTATTTTTCACGCAGTTTTTCCGTTTCCAAGTCACGTTTTTCTCGCAACAGCTGCTGGAAAAACAACCTGGCTTCACCTTTGGTGTTTCCGCCGGGGGCGTATCCATCGATTCCGGGGCATTTGTAAAGGGTCATGAAACAATGGCGGTACAAATAGTCTTTCAATTGCGACTTGAAGCTCCGGTAATTGGATTTGCCACGAAGGTCGTCGGGAAGTTCGCTGAATTCAAAATCCTGGTCCGGTTCCGAAAGGATTTCCGATTCCCCCGTCAGGGCGACGCTGCTTTCCCAAACGTCTTCGGGGACTCCGCCGCCGCAGCGAACCAGACGAATTGTATCGGTCCATTGGTCCAAGTCAGCACTTGAACGGACGAAGTGAATGGAAGCTTTGCCCAGCAGAGCGGGGCGGTAAACTTTTTTGCAACCGCGTTCAGGCGACTGGGTCAAACCCAAGAAACGCTCTTCGACGCCCGACGGAATGACCGGCCTCTCGATCGCCTGTGGCTCTTCGGCGATCGATTCACTTTCCGCTTTTCGCCGTGCTTGGACTGCGGCTTTGCGATCGGCCATCAGATCGCTGATCTGTTTTCGGGCCAGTGGACCGGCTAAAAACGACATCGCCCAGCGCGTTTGAAATGTAATTGGAACCCCGTCATGAACGTTGTTCATCAAGAAGACGCGGTTGCCCAGTCCGGCAAGGATTTGTTCCATGGCGTTGCGATCGAACGCTTGCCCGGACTGGCCCGCGGCACCCTCCAGACCTTCCAGTACCCGCGCTTTGTCTCGTTCGGTTTGCAGTCGTCCCAAGAACCAGGTTCCGATATTCGAGAGGCCTTTGTAATCCAGGTCGACGGGGTTCTGGGTGGCCAAGGTGATCCCCAGTCCGAACGCCCGAGCCTGTTTCAACAAAGTCAGCATCGGCGGTTTGCTGGGCGGAATGGAAACCGGTGGAAAGTATCCGGCAACCTCATCCATGTAAAACATTGCCCGCAGCGAACTGGTGCCGCTTTGTTGACGCATCCATGCGACCAGTTCATTCAACAGGATGGTGACAAAGAACATTCGTTCGCTGTCATTCAGGTGGGCGATCGAGAGAATGGAATGCCGCGGTTTACCGTCTTCGGTGTAAAGCAGTTTGTTGATCGACAGGCCGTCGCCCTCTAACCATGATGCAAAGGCGGGCGACGCAAGTAAATTGTTTAACCGCATCGCTAACTTGGAACGTGCCGAGTCGGACATGAACGAGTCCAGGTCGACGACGCCGATACGATTGATCGGCGGCGATTGGATCAGTCGAATCAAGTTGGCGATGCCGACGTTTCTGCCCTCACGCCATTCATGGCTGAGAATGGATGACAACAGGATGTGTTCGGGTGATGTCAATGGGTCTGCGTCGATGCCCATCAAGGTCAGCAATCCTGAGACCGCGCCGGTCACCCGTTCGCCAATCGCCTCACTATCGTTCAACGCTTCCTTTGGTGGCGCGTCAAAGCTTTTCAGAACCGTCAACGGAAGTCCGATGTTGCTGCCGGGGGTATACACCGCGACGTCAACCGCATCTTTTAGCGTCTGGATACGCTGTGGCGATTGCCCCCAAGACGCCAGTCCCTCACGCCAGGTCGATGCGGTTCGCTCGGCCAATTCGTCGATCGTCAATCCTTTGCGTGTGGCATCGGCTTGTTCCAACCAGGGTTTAAAATCGCTCGGCTCGAGATTTGGAAACGTTAACAACAAGTTTGCCAGATCGCCCTTGGGGTCAACGCAAATCGCAGGGATCCCGTCGATCGCGGCTTCTTCCAAAAGCGACAGACAGAGTCCCGTTTTTCCGCTGCCGGTCATGCCGACGCACATCGCGTGAGTGCACAAATCCTTGGCGTCGTACATCAACAGCTGGTCCAGCGGTTTGCCGGCGGCCAAGTCGTATTGGCGGCCAAGGTAAAATGACGCCAGTTTTTCAAACTGGTTGGGGTCGGGAATAGCCATGGAACAGCGGGGTGTAGAGAGAAGACGCGTGAACAGACAGCTTGATGGGGCCGGCATTTAAAATTAGGGGCCGAACCAGAAAACGCTGATTTTAGCGAGTTTGTTCCGATGATGGCAGCGACTCGATGGCGCGTTATGATCCCACCAGAAAAGTCGACACCCAAGTGCTGCGTCAGGATGAACGCTTTAGGGTTGGGTCAGATCTGTACAACGGACTTCCAGTCAGTTGGTACCGACGTTTGTCGACGGACTGGAAGTCCGTCGTACCCTAAAAACCAAGAATTGACAAAGCACTAAGCACTAGGATCAAGTGTTGACGCAACCACTGACTCCGAATTTACCGATTAGAAATGCTTGATCTTTACGAAAAAATCGAAGACGCCACAAAAGTCATTCAGAGTGCTTTTCCTGAAACCCCCAAAGTCGCCATCGTCTTGGGGACTGGGCTCGGGGGTTTGGTCGATCAAATCGACGTTAAGATCTCGATTGATTACGGCGAGATCCCACATTTTCCCACTTCAACCGCGACCAGCCATCGAGGCCGACTGGTTTGTGGTCACCTGCGTAGCGTGCCCGTGATCGCGATGGACGGCCGATTTCACATGTACGAAGGCTATCCGCTAAAACAGATCACGCTGCCGATCCGAGTCTTTAAACGGTTGGGTACCGAGTTGTTGATTGTCAGCAATGCGTGTGGCGGATTGAATCCGTATTATCAAAGTGGTGATATCATGGTGATCGACGACCAGATTAATTTGATGGGTGACAATCCGTTGATCGGAATCAACGATGACCGGTTGGGGCCGCGGTTTCCCGACATGTGCGAGCCCTATGACCAACAGTGGATCGATCGCACGATCGCATTGGCCAGGCGGGAAGACATTCAATTACATCGCGGCGTGTTTGTTGCGGTTGCCGGACCGAATTTGGAAACACGCGCTGAATATCGCTTTCTTCGAACGATTGGGGCCGACGTTGTCGGAATGAGTACGGTCCCGGAAACCATCGTTGCGGTCCATTGTGGTCTGAAAACCATCGGATTGAGTGTCGTCACCGATATGTGTTTGCCGGATTCATTGAAACCGGCCAACGTCGATGAAATCATTGCGACGGCCAATCGCGCTGCGCCTGCCTTGCAAACGATTGTCACAGGGATAGTTGCCGAGGCCGGCCTGACACGAATCGCATGACGGTAGAAGAGGATCAGTCCGACGCTTCGAATGTTTCCGTCGATGCCGTCAACGTCGCGGTTGCCGACATCAAAAATCGAATCGGTTGGCGCGAGACGGCGGTCGACGACGGTGTCGTGCAAAAGTTCACTGCGATCGTTCTAGGCAGCGGCCTGGGATCTTTGGCCGACAAGATTCAATCGCCGATCGAAATTCCATTTGCACAGATCCGAGGATTCGCGCGGTCGACCGCCGGCGGACATCGAGGCCAGTTGATCGTTGGTTATCTGGAGGGAGCCCGAGTGGTTGCGATGGCCGGGCGGTTGCATCGATACGAAGGATGGACAAACCGACAGGTCACCTTTCCGATTCGAGTGATGCACGCGTTGGGTGCCAATCGATTGATCGCAAGCAATGCGGCCGGTGGAGTGAATCCACGATTGCGCGTCGGTGACATTGTCGTGATCAAAGACCATATCGATTGGTTGCATCCGACGCGACGTACAAGGCAGACGTCCCACCGCCGATCGGCCTTTGGAGGTTCCGCATTACAGGGCGAATCGATACTGGGCGAACCGATACTGGGCGAACCGATACTGCGGGGTACCGACGAATTTCTGGTCCGACGAAATGGCAACGTCTATGATTCGGCAATGGCCTCGCAAGGCTTAGCGGCTGCTCGCGACGGCGGATTCACGGCAATCGAGGGAACGTATTTGGCGACCTTGGGTCCGACTTATGAAACTCGCGCCGAGTATCGAATGATGCGTCGAATGGGAGCTGACGTGGTGGGGATGAGTACGGTTGGGGAGGTGTTGGTGGCGGCCGATTTGGGGATGACGGTGCTTGCTTTATCGGTTGTCAGCAATGTGGCGGATCCGGACCGGGCGAATGTGGCCGATCATGCCGAA
>JAGQPO010001047.1 GCA_020426665.1 Planctomycetales bacterium | reverse complement strand
CCAACGTGCCGGGCATCCAGATCTGTGAAGTCTTTCCCAAGCTGGCGAGCTTGATGGACAAGGCCGTTGTGATTCGCAGTATTGTCGGGTGTCGAGGTGGACACGACGGACTGCAATGCCTGACCGGTTGGGACGGCAACTCACTGAGAAACCTTGGTGGTCGGCCTTCCATCGGATCGGCAGTCGCGCGGTTGTACGGCCCCGTCGATCCTTCGGTTCCTCCGTTCGTCGGACTGGCGGCTACCACGCGTCACGTTCCGTGGTCGGACCCTGGCCAAAGCGGCTTCTTGGGATCGGCCTACTCGCCGTTTAAACCCGACGGCCCCGGGATGCAGAACATGACGCTCAAGGGAATTTCCTTTGATCGACTTGCCGATCGTCGACAACTCCTTTCCAAGTTGGACACGATGCGCCGCGACATTGACATCAGCGGCACGATGGAAGGAATGGATGCCTTCGGTCAAAGGGCATTGGATGTGTTGACCAGCAGCAAGTTGGTTGACGCGTTGGACCTGAGCAAAGAAGATCCCAACGTGGTCGCACGGTATGGTGACGGAAAACCGTACAACTACCAGTACGACGGCGCGCCGACTTGCAATGATCAATTATTGATGGCGCGCCGACTGGTAGAAGCCGGTGTCCGTGTCGTCAGTCTCAGCTACGGTCGTTGGGACAGCCACGGAGAGAACTTTGATTTGGTCCGCGATCATGGGGGCAAGCTGGATCAATGTTTAAGTGCTCTCGTCACGGACTTGGACGAACGCGGCATGTTGGACGATGTGGCCATCGCCGTCTGGGGCGAATTTGGTCGAACACCAAAGATCAATGGCAACGCCGGACGTGACCACTGGACCAAAGTCAGCTGTGCATGGCTGGCCGGCGGCGGATTGAAAACCGGTCAAGCGATCGGCGCAACCAATCGACTGGGTGAAGAAGCTGTCGAAAGACCGGTCGACATGCAGGAGGTCGTCGCAACGCTGTATCACACGATGGGAATCGATACCCATTCGACAACGATCGCCGATCCAACCGGCCGTCCCCAGTTCTTGGTCAACAGTGATCCGATCGCCGAGTTGATTTCATGAGTCGTTTCCGCAGGATTGTCAATGCTGCCGTCTGCGTGATTGCGATCTTGACGTTCTACTCGTCGGCATCGCTTGCGGCCGACGATGTTTTGATCGTGGAAAACGAAAATGGAAAGGCGGCACACCAGCTGGTCGGCGTCGACGCTCGGTTGCAATTGATTGTCTCGCGCATCCAGCCCAACGGGATAGTCGCCGACTGGACGCGAAGTGTTACGTTCAACGCGACCCCGCCGGGCCTGGTTTCGATCGACGCAACCGGATTGGTCACGCCATTGGCCGATGGGACCGTCACCATCATTGCCACATCAGATGATGGCGAGCAATCCGAGACCACGCTGACGGTATCGGGAACCGGCCAAGCCCAGGAAGTCAGTTTTTGTGGCCAAGTCATTCCGATCTTTACCAAACTGGGTTGTAACGGCGGCGGCTGCCACGGAAAGATCGCTGGTCAAAACGGATTTCGTTTGTCCTTGTTGGGATTTGAACCGCGCGAGGATCATAAACGGCTGGTCGCCGAATCACGTGGTCGCCGCGTCTCGTTGGCATCGCCCGACCGAAGTCTGTTGCTGCAGAAAACTGTCAACGCGATGCCGCACGGCGGTGGAGCTCGTACCGATACAGAGTCGCACGAATACCGCGTCCTGCGCCGCTGGGTCGCGCAGGGCATGCCCTATGATTCCGGCGAGATCGTTACCGTCACTTCGATTCGTGCCTTTCCGAATGTTCGCCGCATGATCGGCGGCAGCGCCCAACAGCTATCGGTCATCGCAACCTACAGCGACGGATCGGTTGAAGACGTAACACGAGCCGCCGTGTATGAATCGAACGATTCGCAAATGGCCGAAGTCTCCGCGACCGGGCTGGTGCAGACCGGCGACCTGGTCGGCGACGTCGCCGTGATGGCAAGGTACCAAGGCCATGTCACCGTGTTTCGTGCCGAGATCCCATTGCGTCTTGATTCCCCGAGTGAATTGGCTGAACAATCCAATAACATTGTCGACCAATTCGTACGCAAGAAATTGGACTCTCTGGGAATTCCACCGTCGCCTCCGTCGGACGATTCCACCTTCCTTCGCCGAGTGACTTTGGATTTGGCTGGCCGGATTCCCACGCTGGACGAGACGAACTCATTTCTACAGGATTCGTCGCCAGAGAAGCGTGCCCAGTTAGTCGAACGACTGCTCGCCAGCGACGACTACGCATCATTTTTTGCACGCAAGTGGGGCGTGATTCTTAGAAACCGACGCAGCGGAGGAGCTCTACAAGTCTCCAATGTCTTGTTTCACCATTGGTTAATGGAGTCGTTCCGCAGCAACAAACCATATGATGAAATTGTTGAAGAAATGCTGACCGCCAGCGGGACCGTGTTCAGCAACCCCGCAACCGCTTGGCTTGCACAAGTTAGCGATCAAAACGAACGCGTCGAAGACATCAGCCAACTGTTCTTGGGACAACGGATTCAATGCGCCAGGTGCCATCATCATCCCTACGAAAAATGGAGCCAAGAAGATTACGCCCGCCTGTCTGCATTCTTTTCGACGATCTCGAAAAAGACGCAAGGTGATGATGTCACGTTTGTGACTCGCGTCGCGTCGGCTTCGGCCAACCATCCCAAGACGGGCCAACCGGTCAAGCCGGCGGGGTTGGACGCCGAAGCGTTGGCGATCGATTCGGCGATCGATCCCCGACAAGGGCTAAGTGATTGGGTCACGTCACCGGAGAATCCCTTTTTCGCCAAGGCGTTGGTGAATCGATATTGGAAACACTTCATGGGGCGCGGATTGGTCGAACCGGAGGATGACATGCGGGTCACCAATCCCCCGTCAAATCCCGAATTGATCGAAGCGATGGCGGAATCGTTTGTCAAATCGGGATACGACTTGAAGGCATTGGTGCGATTGATTTGCCTCTCCGAAACCTACTCGGCATCTTCGGATGCGACGCAATAAAATGTGATCGACCGACGCAGCCATTCAAGGTATTACCCGAAACGCTTACAGGCTGAAACGCTGCTCGATTCGATCGATACCGTGACCGGCGCGGCGACGACGTTTGCCGGCATGCCGGCAGGTACTCGCGCGGTCCAGCTTCCCGACACAGGATTTGATTCCTATTTCCTGACGGTCTTTGGACAACCGGATTCGAAAACCGCGTGTGAATGCGAGCGTTCATCGGAAGCCAATTTGGCGCAAAGTTTACACTTGCTGAATTCCGAAGAGATGCAAAAGAAATTGACCGGGGACAATGGTCGGGCGGCGGCACTTGCGGCCGACACCACACGTCCGGTCGAAGACAAGATTCGCGAGTTGTACAAGCTTGCACTCAGTCGCGAACCGGCCGACCAGGAGATGGCGTCGGCGAGAGAGTACTTGGGGGAACGCCACAATCAACGAGAGCCCTGGGAAGATTTGATCTGGGCCTTAGTAAACTCCAAAGAGTTTCTGTTCAACCACTGAT
>JAGQPO010001046.1 GCA_020426665.1 Planctomycetales bacterium | reverse complement strand
CCTCGCTCACGCATTCGGGTTGTGAAAAAAACGCAACTTCAAGAATGACGCGTTCGCCTTAGGATGGATTCGTCCCGCCAGGTCGCAAGATTATTCCGTGACCTACCGGTTTCCATCGGACGATGCCGTGCCACTTTTTCGCTCTTGGCACCAACTCTCGATGACTCGCACATCGCGACTTCCGCTACACTACTGGCATGAGTGCAACCCCTGAATCACTGCAGCTTCTCTCTCCCGATCTTCTGGCCAAACTGGAGCGACTTGAACTCGTTTCGCGGAAGGTGTTTCGCGGGCGAATGAAAGGCGAGCGTCGAAGCAAACGCAAGGGCCAAAGTGTCGAATTCGCTGATTTCCGCAACTACGTCCCTGGCGACGATCTTCGACTGATCGATTGGAATCTGTATGCGAGACTGGATCAGTTGTTTTTAAAGCTGTTCCAGGAAGAGGAGGATCTTCACATCTATGCCTTGGTCGATTGCAGCGAGTCGATGAATTTCGGCACGCCGACCAAGTTGCACGTTGCAAAACAAATGGCTGCCGCACTGGGATACATCGGACTTTGCCGCGCCGACCGAGTGAGTGTCCAGGCTTTGGGTGACCAGGGCCGCCGGGCGCCGGTTTTGCGCGGCAGAAGTGGCCTGTGGAAAATGTTGCAATACCTGGAAAGCATCCAAAGCGGTGACAACATTTCGCTGCATGATGGCGTTAAAGATTTCTCGCTTCGAAATTCAGGCACCGGCGTCGTTGTGTTGATCAGCGACTTGATGGACAAAGGTGGTTTCGAGGCGGCGCTACGAATGTTGGTCGGTCGCCGCATGGACGTTTATGTCATGCACGTACTTTCCCCGGAAGAGATCGATCCTCCGATTCGTGGCGACCGCCGATTGATCGACGCCGAAGATGGCGACGAAACTGAAATCACAGTCAACAACTATGTGTTGGACAAATACAAAGAAACGTTGCAATCGTTTCTAGGCAGCGTCAAATCATTTTGTTCACGACGAAGTATTTCGTATCTTCCCGTCCGAACAGACCAACCGGTCGATGATGTCATGACGCGTTATCTGCGCAAGCGGGGTGTCGTTCGATGAATTGGATTTCGACCCTGTTGCCTTGGCAATGGATGCTTTTTGCCGCCGTGCCAATCGGCATCATCCTGCTGTACTTTTTGAAACTACGGCGTGAGCCCGTTGAGATCCCCAGTACTTACCTGTGGGCCCGCACGGTCGAGGACTTACACGTCAACAGTCTGTTTCAGCGAATACGCCAAAACTTGTTGCTGTTTCTGCAATTGCTCGCCGTTGCGTTGGCCGCGTTTGCCTTGTTGCGGCCCGGAATCCAAGGTGAATCGTCCGGTCAAGGCCGAACCGTGTTTCTGTTGGATGCGTCGGCCAGCATGATGGCCACCGATGCAGGCGAAGAAGAGAACCGATTTGAAGCAGCTCGAAAAATGATCCGCAAAAAGATCGATGACATGGAGGAATTGGAATCTGCAATGCTGGTCACGTTCAGCGACCGCGCAGAAGTCTTGCAGTCCTTTACCAGCGACCGTGCACGCCTGAGATCCGCGCTTGACCGGGCGCAGGTCACCAATCGTCCGACCGATATCATCGGTGCGCTCGAAGCAGCGGACGGATTAGCCAATCCACGACGAAGTAGCACCACCGGTGATGAAAATGACGTCCAAGTCGCCGACCCGATGCCCGCCGATTTGCTGGTTTTCAGCGACGGTGGATTCCGCGATGTTGCCGATTTTAACGTAGGAAACTTGGTGCCAACGTACTTGCGCATCGGCTCCGACACCTGTCGCAACGTGGCAATTACGGCTTTCAGTGCCGATCGCAATGTGGAAAAACCAGGGGATGCCCAAGCCTTTGCAACGATCATCAACTTCGGCACGCAGCAGGAAACCTTCAACGTATCGTTGTATGTAAACGGGGAATGGCGTGAATCCGAATCACTGACCCTTGAGCCGGAAGAAGAATCGGGGCTGACGTTTTCATTGGCCGGCCAAGACGATGCGGCGTCGTTGGAGATGCGATTGGAAGTGCCGGGTTCCGGCAGCTCGCGAGACCAACCACTTGATGATGACCTGACAATTGACAACTTCGCTTACGCCGGACTAAGACCACTTCGAACGGTATCGGTATTGGTCATCACCGAAGGAAATAAACCGCTGGAAATCGGCCTGGATACGGAAAGCGCTGCCAAAATTTGTGTTGCCGATTTCCAATTGCCAAGCTATCTCGACTCACCAGAGTACGCCGCTCGCACGGACGCCGGCCTGGACGATTTAATTATCTTTGATCGTTGCAGCCCAAAACAACTGCCGCCGACCAATACGTTTTTTATCGGTGCGCTGCCGAGTGATGAATGGTCGTGGGCAAGCGAGCCCGGACAAGTCATCCTGGTGGATGTTGATCGCACCCATCCGATGATGCAGTATCTGGAATTGTTCTCGCTGCTGATTTTTGAAGGCCGGTCGATCAAAGGTCCGAACGGAACTCGGGAATTGGTCGGCGGAGATAATGGAACGATTCTCGCTCTGGCTCCACGCGATGGATACCAAGACCTTGTGTTGGGCTTCGAAATCATCACCAGCGGTGAAGACGGAACTCCACAAACCAATACCAACTGGTACGCCGAACGTTCATGGCCGGTGTTCCTGCTGAATGTTTTGCGTCACCTGGCCGGGGCGGCCGATGCGACGGCGGCACCATCGTTTATGCCAGGCGATACGATCCGTTTGCGTGTCGAATCGCAAATCGAACAGGTGGACATTGCCCGCGGCAGCGGAACGCCGGAGACGATCAAGACGGGCAACTCCGGCAGCGTTGAATTCGTTGATTCGGACATGCCCGGGTCTTATCGCGTGACCGCCGGCGACAAATTGGTTGACATCTTTAGCATCAATTTGTTCAGTCGTCTGGAAAGCCAGATCAAACCTCGTGAGACCTTTGATTTGGGTTACGAAACGGTCGAGACGTCGGGGATGATCGAAACTCGCAAAGAGTATTGGCGATGGTTACTTGCTGGTTCGCTGGTCGTTATTGCCGTTGAATGGTGGTTGTACAACCGCCGCATCGCGTAAACAGCACAGCCCGATACGGGATGATGAATTCATCCCAAACGATCGGTTGCGACGTGGTATTGAGGATCTTCCGAAAGATTCACTTCGACTAAATCACCGGCTTTGTCCAACAGATTGCGACATTCATCGCTCAAGTGAGTCAAATGCAGTCGCTTACCGGCGGCTTCGTACTTCTCGGCCAACGCGTTGATCGCCTCCAGTCCGGACTGGTCATA
>JAGQPO010001045.1 GCA_020426665.1 Planctomycetales bacterium | reverse complement strand
ACGGAGGGCGATCCTGCGTTGACGTCGATTGCAACCGACGCCGGCTTGGTATTGAGCCAAACCAGCGACAACGGCTATCGAGGAACGATGGTCGCACCGGTCATTGATATCGAGGGCGATTTTGACATCACGGTCACCTACGATCAATTTCAAACCCAAACTCAACTGGATAAGATCAGCTGCGTTCGTTTGCATGTCGAAACCGATACCAAGAACAAGGATCTTGCCTTGATTCAGAATGTCGAAAACCGCAGCAACGAACGGATCGTACAGTGCTTGCGGATGAGCGTCGTCGATGGGGAAGATCGTCGAAGCTATTTTGGCCCGCAGCCCCACGACGGTGATTCGGGAAAAATGCGATTATCACGTCGCGGAAATCACATCTACTATTTGGCCGCGGACAACGATTCGGATTCCTTTCGGCTGGTCGGCGAAGACACCTTTCCGACCGACACGTTGGTCTCGCGCGGAGTTCGATTGGGTGTCCAGACTCAAGGTCCCGGGGGAAATGTCAGCGCCCGATTCCTCGACATGTCGATTCGGGCGGAGCGTCTGGGCGGAATGACCACCGTCGATTCCGATGCGGCTTTGGCATCGTTGGATCGACAACGTGAACAGTTGCCGGCGACCTTCGACCTCGACTTTTCAAAGGATTTACGAGGCTCGGACGAGTTCTATCTGTGGGGCGATTCGCACGCGACCGATTCGGGATTGAAAATATTGTCGACCGGCGATGACTCCTGGACCAGTGCAGGAGTGGCTCTCCAACGCGGAATCGTCGGCGACTTTGACATTCATTTCGATTTCAAACCGATCGCGATGGCGACACCCGCGAAAGGCAAACACACCCAAGTCTATCTTCAGCTCGAACTGAGCGACGACGAACAAACACAGCTGAACGTGATTTTGACAAAAAGCAATAACGGTAGTCTTACCAGTCAGGCGCAGACACGAACCAGACCCAACGGCAGTGATAAGTACCAGGTCACTGCGACACAAAACATCGGTGACCCCGACTACTTTCGCATCGCTCGGAAGCAATCAAAAATTTATCTCATCGTTGGTCGGGATTCCGATGCCAAGGAATTCCTGTTGGATACTTTCAATTCGACCAACGCCCCAATCAGTCCACGATCGGTACGCATGATGTTGCACACCGGCGGTTCGGGGCGGCAATCCGAGATGTTGATCCGGTCCATCCAGATCAAAGCGGACGCGACAAGTGAACCAGCGTCACCAATACTGGAAATTCGCCAAACCAACCCGCCACTACAAAGAGTTCCCGTGAAACCGCCGACTCCGCAACGCTCGATTCTTGATTCCCTAAAAAGCCTATTCCAGTGATGAAGCGATCCCACACCATGTGCCTGCGACCCTGCGGCTTCTTACTAATTATGTTTGCGATCGTTACCTGGTCCTCGCGTTCAACGTGCGTGGGGCAAGACACCGCCATAGAGTCGGTTGCCACGCGGGTGATGTTGGCGCTGCGTGACCGTGATCCGGAAGGTGCGCTTGAAGTCCTGGACAAAAACATTGATCAAACGTTGGGTATCACGGATCTTGTTTACAGCGACCTGCCATCGGCCGCCGCGGGGCTGCATCGGTCGTTGGCCCAGGTCAGCAGTGACGGGCAATACGAATTGCTGGAAGCGTGGACGTTGCCGAACGCGAAACGAAATCGAGTGCGAGTGTTGTCGGTTCCCGTTCCGACCGATGCGCCGCCTCGCGTGTTTGCCCGATCGATCGGCGAGCGACCGCGCGAGACAACGTTTGTCGTTGCATCGGTGGGTCACGTCCAAGGTTTCTTTTGCAGCGGATGGATGCTGTTGCAAGCGGCGAACGATCTGGGCCAGCTGGCTCGGCTGAGAATTCGATTGGAGGAGTTGGAAAAGCAGCAGGTCACCGGGGCGAAGGAGTTGTTGGTGCTGTCGCAATTGCTCGGACCACGAGGGGATCTGGCTTTGGTCAACTCCTTCCTGGTTTCACAAAGTCAAACGGAGATCGCCGCCGACAGCGAACTCACGCCGGGTGACATCAACGTTGCCGCGATCGCCGCCGCGGCAACGCTGCATGAAGAAACCCAGGCCACCGCCGAAGCCTTTCTCGGGTCACTGGTCGCGCGGTCCGGCGGCGGCAAGTCGATCGGACTGCGTCCCTTTCTGCGGATCGCCCACGCCATCGCCACACAAGCCTATCGCGGGCAATCGCCACCCGACACGCTGTTGGAGAACCGTTTAAGTTATTGGGTGCCGGTGACGATTCGCACGGCAAAGGACATCGAGCGGGGCCACCCGTCGGGCCTGTGGCTGACTCACGAGAACCACATTCTGCACTTGGCGGGCGGTACGGCCGACGTTCTTTTTTGTCGTTTCCCGCTGGTCGGTTCGTTCGATTTCATCTGCGAAACCCAAGAGGGAAGCTCGATCGGCACCGACGGCGGCTTGGTCTACGGCGGATTGCAATTTCAGGCCCTTGGACGAACTAACGAATTGACCGTCTGGGATGCGGATGCGCAGCAGAGGTTGACCAAGCCGTCACCGTTCGCGCGGACGGACAACCAGCCGGTTTTCAATCGGGTTTCGATTCGGTCAACTGACGAGGGCAGCCAATTCGAATCGAACTTTCATCCGGTTTGGTTCGACGGCCCGCCTGCCCAGTCCAGCCCCTGGATCGGGCTCCGCAGTTCGGGAGCCAAGCGTCCGGTGTTTCGCAATTTGCAAGTGATCGGTAATCCGGCAATCCCCAAAGAGATACACATCAGTTCGGGAGATGAACTTCGCGGTTGGCAGTCGACGTTCTATGGTGAGTCCCAGCCGATGTTCCGGGAAACCGGCACGCGTGACGATGTCGCGGAGGTGCATCCCGGTGAGCAGTCTTTTGACTGGCAACTCCGCGACGGCGAGATCATTGCCTCGGACAGATCACAAGCCGATGCGTCAGAACATCCCGGACTGCTACGCTATCAACGCCCGCTGCTTGACGGCGATTCGATCGCTTATGAATTCATGTTCGCAGGGGAATCCTCGGTGGTCCATCCCGCCGTCGGACGCCTTGCCTTTCTGCTCGAATCCGGCGGCGTGCGATTGAGGTATCTGACAACGGGCGCATCGGAATGGTCGGGTTTGGCGATCGACAACGCGGCACTGGAACCGCTGTATCGCAAAGGTCCCCGCCGGCTGCCGTTGAAAGAGAACGATTGGAATTCGGTGCGAACACAGATCAAGGGAGGCGACATTCTGGTGCACCTGAATGATCAGTTGATTTATCAACGTCCGATCGAGTCGAGGCTCGGAGGTGAGCCGCCGGTTTGGGAATTGGGTTCCGGCACCCAATTCGGTCTATATCGCGCGACACGCACCACCGCGTCCAGAATCCGCAATGTCGTGATGACAGGCGAATGGCCGGATTCGCTTCCCGAAGAATTCATCTCCAACCCCGTTGCATACCGGTAGATCATGCTCCGCATGACGTATCAGTCGATCTATCTTTTCGGATATTTCGGCAGTGGATTGCTGGTGTATGTCAAACGTTTTCCGTCGGGCGAGACGCCGCTGCTAAAGTTTTCGTCGAACGGGTCTTGGCCGGGAATTAACTCGTCCGGTAATTCCGGATCACGAGGAACGAAGACCAACTCAAAGCCAGGGGTGTGTTCATTCAAACGTGACGTGAAGATTCGTTTGCCGTCGGGGTGCCAACCCAGATCGCACGTGTAGCGAGGGTCGTTTCGCAGGGCGGTCAATCCGTTGTCGGAGCCCGCAGTGTTGACCACATACAATCCGAATTCTTTGTTCGCGATCAGCCGCGCACGAAACACGAACTCCTGACCGTCGGGCGACCACGCACCGTTCCATTGAATTTGATCGAACCACTTGGCATGCTCACCGACCAACAACGATTGCGATTGACCGCTTTCCAAATTCAGCAAAATGAGATTTGGCCTTACGGTGCCATCGACGGCGGAATAGTCAATGAACACGACGCGACTTCCATCTGGCGACACTTTGACGGACAAGCCGCCGGGCCGGATCAGCTGGCGTTTGTCACCCGTGGGGGTCATCGTCATCAGTCCACCGTTGGCAGTGAATGCCAGACGCTTTCCGTCGGGAAAAAAACTTGGCATCGATCCTTGGCCCAAGTCGAGTAGACCAGAACCATCCGAATTGACAATCATTACGTGTGACGAACTGAAGCCCTGATTGAATGTATCAAACGCAATGTGCTCTCCGTCGGGCGAAAATTTGGGGGATCCGTGTCCACCTAGACCCGGCAGGTCACCGACGAGTTGTTTGGGATTCGTTCCGTCAATGTTGACCGTGTGCACACGTCGAAGTTGCTTGTAGGACCTTTCTGTGTAAAAGAGTTTCTCGGCATGAATGGCAAGCTTTGTCAGCGTCAGTTGCATCGCTTGTTGCTTGGAGGACGACGCCAGAAAACGGATGCCTTGCGGGCGGAAGGTACCGTCGCCGGTGTGATAGCTGGCAAGGACATGGTATTTGGAGGCTGCCGATTCACGAAACATCAGATGTGTCATCGCGTCGCGACGCGCGATACGAAGATCACAGCGATCCGCTTTGGTGGGAACATACTCTCGAAACAGTTCCTTGTTGCCAATCGCTCCTCTCGCTTGCAGCGACACGGTGCCGTCCGGCTCCATTCGTCGAATCAGCATCAAGTCAATTTTGTCGGCGACGAAAGGCACAACGAGTCGAACTTCTCCGGCGCCACCCGGTTCAATTTCCAAGCCGTCGACTTCGGCAATGAGGTCGAAATCGCCAAAAAGTTTTAACTGAGGAGACGCCTCAAAGGGATCCTTTCCCGTGGAGGCTGCAGAGATCGCGATTCCACTGGACAACCGTTGAAACTTCGTTTCTCCAGCAGTGATCTTTAGCAGGTTGGCGTCTGCCGAATTTCCGGAAAGATCCGCGACAAAATGGTTGTCAATCGCATCGAGCGTTGTGTCTAAGCTCGAGACCAGATCTGGATCGGCGGGAGTCTTTGAATAGGTCTTCATGACGCCGCCGGCGAGGACCATCGACTTGCCATCACGTGTCCAATCACACGCCGTGAACGACTGTGCAAATGCTCCGCCGAGCAGCGGAACGGCGGAGGTTGGATTGTTCCGATTGATGACCATCAATGTAGGTTCTGGCGCGCTAGTGCCGCGTCCGTGAAATGCGATTCGATCGCCGTCGGGATGCCAAGCGATGTTGGCGAATAAGTCGTCGGTCGCCAACACGTCGAATGTTTCGGTAGACCCCTCGACGCTGACCACCGCCAGTTCACGCTCGCCGGATTGGCGATTGTCCGCACTGAAACAGATTTCTTTGCCGTCCGGCGACCAATCGCAATTCCAATAGATCGTCGAATAGCGTTCGGTGAGCGCACCTTCAAGCAAGGGTTTCTTTTCACCGGTTTTCAAGTCAACGATGTAGAGGTTTTGATTGCCATTGTCGTAATCGGTGAACGACACCGAATCGCCAAGCGGCGACATTTGGATGCCCCAACCCGATCGACTGACTAGTTTTCGATTACCACCGTCGACGTCCATCAGCATCATTCCCTGGACCGACGAAAACGCGATTTGTTTGCCGTCGGGAGTGAATGTCGGCATGGTCCCGCTGCCCAGATCCCTCAAGTCCGAACCGTCGGTATTGACAAGATAAATGTGCGCCGTTGCCGCGTTTCCCAGCCATGTGTCAAAAGCAATTTGCCGGCCGTCGGGAGAAAATTCTGGTGATCCGTGTGTCCCTCGCCCGCCGATGTCGTCGGTAATTTTCTTGATTTGGTCACCATCCGGCGCTGCAACAAAGATTCGATTCTCGTTGGTCGGGTTTGCCAGTGACTTAATCTGTTCGGCACGGATGTCGATTGAATGCCAAGTGACGGAAGCGAGCTTGGCACGTTGGGCAACCACCAACAACTGCGCTTTGTAGGTCGGCGCGTCGGTCACCTCGTAGGAACCGAGGTACCGAAACTGATCCGCTTCATCCCCTTTGACCAGCATGTGCAATTGGCTGCCCCGACGAGCGATCCGCATCGTTCCTGAGGTTGCCTCCCAACCCACCGGGCGTCCTTGTTGAACCGGTGCACCATTCGGGTTCAACCATCGAGTCTGGCCCAAAACGACTCGCTTACCATCGCCGTGATCGGACCGGGACAAACGGCCATCCAGTGCATTTGCAGACGTGATGGGGACGATCAACCGGGCAATCGCTGCCTCTCCGGAATCAAGCTGCAGACCGCTGTATTGGACCGAAATGTCAAAATCGCCAGAGAGTTGAAAGTTGGGCTGGAGTGCTGACTGGGTCCACTTGTCGGGGCTGCTGATTTGGAAGGTGACTCCCGCTGACGATGTCGTGATGGTTGCATTTTGCCTGTTCGCAATCGTGAATGATTCTTTGGGCAGCCCATCGGTAGAAAAATCATGTTGAAGCTGAGCGGCCAGACGGTCGCGCGACGTATCCAGCTGGGCAACCATTGGATTGGTCAATCGTTGCGACGACATTTCGGGCAACCGCTTGGGCCAATCGCCCCGCAGGGTGACATTCCTGATGCGTGCCGACGTTTGTTCGGCATAGTAAAATAGTCCAAAGGTGCGTTCGCTCTGGGAAGCAATCGGCCGAACGCAAATGGGTTGGCCGTTAAGTTTCAACTGAAGCGTGTCACCTCGTATCGAAAGCTCTATCGCATTCCATTCGTTTTCCCGCAACAAGGTAGCCGGACTGACCCGCTGCTGGCTGGGTTCGACGTGGCGATTGATTTTGTTGACAAACCGGTCATCGAATGCTCCATCGGTGATGAAATGTGTGCCCACACCACTGCGATCGATCACCAGGGCCGTGCGGTCCAGCGCCGGATGGACAATGAACTCGTTGGGTTGATAGAAGAATTCGTAGCCAACGGTGGCGTCTTCGCTGAGGGGACGCTGATAGTACAGCAGTTGTTCGTCACCCGACCCGGCGGGTCTGACGATACGCTCTCCAATGATCTCACCGTCCGTATATCGCCACGGAGAGTTTTCGTTCAGCGGATCGTGATGGTAATACGAACGCCAACCGACCAGCGTGTCTGAGTCCAATCGCAGTTGCTCCGGAATGACTGGGTCTCCTGAAACGCTGAGATTCAAAATGCGGGTGGACTGTTTGTATCCTTGGCGAATCGCCAGCCACGGAAATTCCGTTTGCACGGGCGTTTGAATGACCTGACGTCCATTCGCAAAGACGGTGCAGACACCGTCTTTGACCGAAAATCGCTGATGAAACATCAGACCATCGGTCGTAATTCGAGGTGTGATGTTGTGTGTCGTCAGCTTGCCATCGATCGGCCCTGTCTTGATCTGTCCGGCGATCAATTGGTGGGCTTGCCCGGCAACCAAAACCTGGCAACCGGTATTTTGTAGTAGATGGTGATCAAATTGGACTTCGAAATCTCCTTGTAGAGGAGACTGAAAGAACAATTGCTCGATCGCATTGCCGCCGATCGCCTGGACCTCGCCGGGGATCGCGATCCATCGGGCGCCGTTGGATGATCGTTGAACGATGTTTCGCGAAGTCGTTGGACGCCAATATTCGCCTTGGACCGCGTTGCTTCCGTTGTCTTTCGACTTCATGCGAACCTGGATCTGATGAAACGCGGCCAACAGTTCGGTGTTGAAGGGATCAACATCTTTCTGAGTCGACGGATCGATGATCCGGAGGATATCGAGAAGCAAATCGCTGCAGTCTGCTTGGTCGACCAGAACGTGCGACACCAAGAGTTCGGGCCACCATGGCGCGGCGGCCTGACCTGGTTTTTCGCTGATCACCTTGTAAAGCGATTCCAGATTTGTGTGAACGTCCCCCCTCTTGCCGTTGGCCAGCGCAACCAACGCGGACATGGCCAGTTTTCCGCGCGCGTTATCAGTGTCCTTGACGACCTGTTGTTCGATGCGCAAGCCCAGTTCTTCCAATCGTCTTAATTGCTTGGCCACCGAAATCAGCTCCAGTGCCGGTGAAGCCAAATGGCAGCCCGCTTCGACTCTCTCGCCGCTGGCGGAGACGTTTATTTCGTAATGGCCTGTCAAACGGAACGTCGGATGATTACTGCTGGGAAGTACCCAGTTGGCCAAAAACTCATAGCGACGTGACGGATCCAACTGCATCGCCTTCGCAAAAACGAAGCGCGAGTTCGCTTGCAGATCCGACTCTGGAAAGAGTATTGCGGGAGGGGAGGTCTCAGACGGTGCGGAACCAACTTCAGCGTCAAACAGAGTGGCCGGATCGATTTTTTCGGGCCACTCGCCTCGCAACTTTGCGACTCGAACCTGAGCGTTTTCGTGAGTGGGATCGACGTAGAAGCCAAAGCGGGTGTCTGTGATTTCATCAATCGGTCGTTGATAAATCAACGTTTCGTTCAATAGGATCGTGATGGATTCACCGGTCCGGCTCAGCACCACACGATTCCATTGGTTCTTAAGCAGCGGAATCGGATTGGCCCCCCGCCGATAAAGCGGTTCGATCAGTTGATTCTCTGGCGGCAACCCGGACCACTCAAATCCTTCGTCGGTCACCCAGTGAATCTTGACCCCATCGGTTTCAAGCAAGAACGCGAGTCTTCCGACCGCGGGATGAACCATGGTGTCGTCGGCGGCAAAAAATTCGTACTCAATCGATTCGTTCTGTTGCAGGGGACGGTCGTAGCTGAACAGGCTTTGATGCTGACGCGATCCAAGTGTCATGCTTCGCAAAACGCCATCGGCCATGTTCCACCGCGTCGAAGTCGCCTCGTTCGGAAACGGAGTCCAGCCGTGCAAGCTATCGCGACCCAGCAACACGACTTCGTCCGGCACTCGCGGTGATCCGGAGAGCGTCAGGTTGCGGAACAGGTTTTGGGCAGCGAATGCGGTACCTTGGTTGGTCGATAGATTTGATTCCGCAAGTCCGCCGCTGTGGATCCGAAGCCAAGGTGAAGTATTCGTTGCCGTCGCGTGATCAACCGGATGACCGTTGATCCAGCCGTCGACGATGTCACCATGACGCTCGATCACCCGTTGATTGACACCAGGACGACGCCAGCGTTCCCAATTGATGTGCACCCCGTCGTAAGTGATGGAGCTGGCGTCATCGGTTGACGAAGGCAATTGACCGCTTTCGAAACGAAAGTCTCCGATGATCGGATAGCGATAAAAGAGGGTACATGGACCGGAGGAGGCTTCGGCCAAGTGTCCATCAAAACAATACCAACGCGAGTGTGCCCGCGACGCGATCCAATTGCCGTTGAGATGGTACGAGTCCCACTGACCATCATCGTGGTCAAGAAATAGTATCTCGCGGCAAAGACCTTTCGCCGCCGGCGGGGCCGATGTCGACTGTTCCATCGCGGAGGCAATCGATGCGATGTAGTCGGTGTGGTTGTCAAGGCCTTCGGCCGCGGCGGCGACGACTATCGCTCGAATGCAGGACAGGCCATCGTTCTGTTTGATTTGCTGGAGCAGCATTTGTTCGTCGGCCAACAACTGTTCTGCGTCCACGCCTCTCGCACCGACAATCGAAAGCAGTAAACGGAGATCACTTGCCGAAGGCCCGGTTCGTTCGCCAGCCAGCTCCGCCAGTTTGTGCAATTGACCGAGTTCCTTTGCCGTATTGAGTAGCAACCATGCGGAGCTGAACAGTCCATGGACATTGCCGACCGCGGGCGTTGCAAAAACATCCGGTCGTGGTCGTTGGCCGATGATGCGTGCAAAAGCGCGCGGTGGCGGATCGACATTGCCGATGGCCGTAACGCCGTGAACCTCATCGGGTGCCGTCGCGGGAAAAGTAAATTCTCTCAGGACTTGGTAACGCTCATCCGCCGACAATTGCTGCAGCAGGCGATGGATGGTCGCCGCTCGTACTCGCAACTTCATCGGGCGATCCGCATCGGCCAAGGATTCCGATTCTCTCAACGACTGCAAAAGGTTGTTTTCGTCAATCGCGTCGATGGGAAGCGTTTGTGCCCCAGCGATTGACGGGAGCAACAGCAACCAAAGGAGAAAAAGCAAGCGAAGCATGAAATCAGTCCTGATGATGTCGGTGCAGCGAATTTTGTATAGTCGCGTCAGACCGAGCAATCACGCAAAGAAAATGCAAAAGCAGGCGTTTTTCGGGCAGGCCGCCATATTTTCATGAAAAATATCTCCCCTTCTGGTGAAAGTTGAGAGGCATTCATTCATGTTCGCTACAATTTTGCCGCGATCTGCTTGGCAGCTTGTGTGGCAGCGGCTTCGATCGCGGCAACATCTTCGGGGGCCGCGAGCGTGGGTTCGATGACGATGGAATGAATCTCGCTGAATCCGAAGAAGGCGAGTATTTGTTCGATGTATGGTTTTTGATGGTCCATGCCAGACGCTTCGCCGCCGTACGCTCCGCCGCGAGCGTAAATGACGGCGGCGGGTTTACCGGTGACGTGCAACGCCACGGCTCGACTTGATGCAATCGCGTCACCGCCTTTCAGCGTCGTGCCGTTGACGGTGATCTCGCCGGTTGCGACTTGAAGCCACCCGTGACGATTGCGCTCAAGCGTGTATTCAAGACTCTCGCCGGCTTGCAACATGCTGGCGTATATCTTGGCGTCCTGTTATCGGTGTTCACGTTTCGACCAGCTGTTAATATCGTGGTCCATCGTTGTAAATGCGAGCCGGGGACGCCTCGTCCATGAGCGTGCGGTTGAGCTTTGTAATACGCGGTTCCGCAGCAGGTATCAACGATTTGGACGCCGACGCAACACGTAGACCACATCTTCGCTGGTGCCATCGACGGTGATCGGGTCGTTTAGGTCGTAACCGAAATCGTAGGTCGCAATCGATTCCCACAGACCACTGTGTCGGATCAACGCATCCATTTGCCGCATCGTGTAGCTTCGCAAGACAAGTTCGTCGACGATCCGGACGCTGCCGCTGGGGCGATGAATGTCAAATCGAATGCCGTATTTTTCGACTCGTTTTTTGGGGTCTCGTGAATTGGTCCACATGTGGGTGTTGACCGTCAAATGGCCGCGTCGTGCCGACCACGATTCACCGTCGCTGGGCATCGCATCGGTCGGCGTCAGGTGGACGCCCAACAAATACAATCCTCCGCTGCGAACCGCATCGGCCATGCATTCCAGATGCCCGCGCGCCGCGGCTTCGGTGGGGAGATGTCTAAAACTGTTGATCGTATTGAACGCGACATCGGATTTGCGTTTCATCCGAAAGTCCGACATGTCGGCGACGAACGCGCGATACGGCATCTCGTGTCTTTCAAACCGTGCGTTACAAAAGGCGACGGCTTTGGGGTTCAAATCCAGTCCGTCGACAACGTGACCTCGCCGGGCGAGCGAATACAACAGTCGTCCGGTCCCACAGGCGGGCTCAAAAAAACGCTTTGCCGGCCGGTCAAGGTATTGCCCGACGCATCCGAGTATAAACTTGGTCTCCGCCGCACAATCCGTTCCGAAAACCAGATCATAATATTTGGGATGGTCGTAGATCGATTCGTTGACTTCTTGCATTGAAAATCTTCTGTGAGTCATTCTTGGCGGGACAGTGCTACGCTGGGCACTTTAATCTTCGGTCCGCCGGCATGTGATTGGCAAGGCTTTTAACCGCTCTACAATTTCGCGTCTACCACCTCCACCTTCCTGAACCGTCACACCATGTTAATTCTCCTCTCTCCGGCAAAAACCTTGGACTTCGAGAGTGAACCCAAGATCCAGACACAAACCACACCCGCGTTGCTGGACGAGAGTGCCAAACTGGTCAAGATCCTGAAGAAGAAAACGCCAAAGCAAATCGCGGCCCTGATGGGGGTTAGCGAGAATCTGGCAGAACTGAATCATCAGCGATTCCAGGATTGGGAATTACCGATGCCGCACGATGCCATCCGACAGGCCGTCTTGGCGTTCAAAGGTGAAGTCTACTTGGGACTGGAAGCCGATCGGATGACGGAAAAACAATTGCTGTACGCACAAGATCACTTGCGAATCCTCTCCGGACTTTACGGAGTCCTTCGACCTCTTGATGCGATGATGGCGTACCGTCTGGAAATGGGAACGGCCTTGAAAAACACTCGCGGCAAAGACCTTTATGCATTTTGGGGATCTCGTATCACCGATGCGATCAACGATCAACTGGCGGCATTGAAGTCCACCGATCTGCTGAATCTGGCATCCAACGAATACTTTCGCAGCATCCAAAAAAACAAAATTCAAGCCGAAATCATCACGCCGGTTTTCAAAGACCTGAGCAACGGCAAATACCGTGTGGTCAGCTATTTTGCCAAAAAAGCACGTGGCCTCATGGCGTCGTGGGTGATCCGCAAAAAGATCGAGAACGTCAAAAAGCTGACCACATTCGACGGAGATGGATATCGATATGACGCGGAGTCGTCGACGCACAAGGCGCCGGTGTTCTTACGTGGTTAAACGTGACAGACCATCAGGGCATTTGCTCCTTCGCCCATTTGTACCAGGCCTGTTGGTCATAACCAAAATCCTCTCCGGTGTATTCCTTTAGCAATTCATAGATTTTCGGTTGCGATGCCAGTTCCGCCAATTTTGGCGGCACATCGGGCAGGTCGAATCGACACAAAGACTCCAGCGCGGCGACTCGTAGCGGTACAGCTTTTTTGTCATCCGAACAAAGGACAAACAGTGGTTGTGTCGAATCAATCAGATAGCGAACATCAACCCAGAAAATTTGGTCTTCACTGTTGATGAGATAGATCTTCCCGTCAGCAACTCGAACCGGTTTGCCGACGACACTCTCGCCAAACTTTGAATTCCAAGTTCGGTGTTCAGAAAGTTGCTCGAAAGCCTTCTTGATCGCGTCATTGACTTCTTCCTGACCGTAGGAGAATCCATCGA
>JAGQPO010001044.1 GCA_020426665.1 Planctomycetales bacterium | reverse complement strand
AACAACTGGGGCAACTGATGATGTTCAGCGAATGTTCGTTAAATTTGACAACGCTCCGCACTCGTCCGGAATAGATATCATCGACGATGTCTCGCCCGGCGGCGATTTCTTCCGGTTTCCGATCATTGGGAAGCGTTAACGAAACACGAACCGTGTCACCGATACCACGACCGATCAACTGTTCAAATGCGATTCGTGTCTTGATGATTCCATCCGGTGGCATTCCGGCTTCGGTGACGCCCAAATGCAAGGGGATGTCACTTCGGATCTCGGCAAACCGACGATTACTCTGGACAACTTTCTGGGGATCACTGTCTTTCAACGAAACCACGTAGCGATGGAAGCCCAGCGAATCGACAAAGTCGCAATGTTCCAGCGCACTTTCCAACATCGGCGTGATCGAGTCCGAGGGATCGAATTTCGCTTTTTTATCTGGATCGACACTCCCGCAGTTCACGCCGATCCGAATGGCACAATCATGTTGCACGGCTTGGTCGATGATAAAGCGGACTTTGTCTTGCCAGGGCTTGTCTCGTTGGTGGTGATACAAGTGTCCGGGGTTGTATCGGATTTTGTCGACGTAGGGCGCGACCTTCTCCGCCAAGCGAAAATTCTCCTGCAAATCGACGGCCAGATTCGCGGTCGTTTGCTTGCGGATTTCCGCGAGAGCTTCGGCATCTTTGTCGCTGTCCACGGCGATCCGAACGACACCGGCACCGGCCTGGCGATAGGCTTCGGCTTGTGCGACCGTTGCGTCGATGTTTTGCGTTTTTGTGGCCGTCATGCTTTGTACGGCGATCGGATTTCCGTCGCCAACGATAATGTCGCCGATCGCGACGGGCCGAGTTTGGTTGCGCTGAATTGCCATAAGGTGTGATGTGAGTAAATTTCCGTGATGATTTCAATTTTTAACGAAGCTGCCCGTCGCCTGAGTCTTCCGATTGTATGCGTCCATGGACAGACATGGGAGCCTGCGAAACCGTGACGACGGCACCGGAAACGCAAATCATTCTGACAACAGCGACTGATACAGCGTTTCGTATCGGTCGATCATTTTGGGATTCGAAAATCGTGATTCAACATGCTGTTGGTTTGCATCGCCGATGGACCGAGACAGCAAAGGGTCATCCAAAAGTCTGTCAACCAGTTTTGCCATTTGCACGCCATCTCCGGGTGAGAAACCTTGGCTATCGCAGCGAGTCGTGCCGAGCTCACCGAGCAATTCCATGCTGCCTTCGACACAACTGCAGACGACCGGTCGGCCTGCCGCCATCGCCTCCAGCACAACGTTCGGCATCCCTTCGTAATGGCTGGGCAATACCAGTAATGCCGCGGCCTTGATCATCGGAGCGATGTTCGGTTGCCAGGGAAGAACGCGAACTCGATCACCGTCGATGCGTGATGCCCATTTCTGTAACGTCCGGCGCAATGGGCCGTCCCCGACCAACAGCACTCGGCGCGTCATGTCGTGTCCGATCAATTTGTCGATCTGCTGTTGAATCAGTTCGATTCCTTTTTGTGGGTGAAAACGCCCGACAAACAAAACCACCTTGGAATCGGTGGGCCATCCGAGCGTGGACCAATCGGTTGGCGTTGCGTCGCGATACGTTGGAACGTCAACACCGTTTGCGATCACCGAGCAAGCCTGCGGGTTTGCCCCCAACGACCGAACCGCAAATCGCCGAACTTGTTCACTGACACATACCAGATGGGCCATTCGCCGAACCGCCACCTGTTCGATCAAAAGCCGCACGCGTTTCGATTCGGCAACACGCAATCCCCCGACAAGTACGCTGTCGCAGAACTTCCTGGACGCGATTGGTGAGAGACAATTCGCGTGAAATAAAAATGACTGAATGATGTCTGGGGGATCCTCTCCGAATCGCTCCGCTGTCCAACGGACCGCTGCGATCAATCGGCTCCAACGGTCAAAACCTCCAAACTGGACCTTTACACCGTCGCTGGAAAGCCGGTCAACCAAGCCGTGTCGGTTTGATTCAGGTTCTGACCCGATCGACAGAACTCGCACTCGATGACCACGTCGATGCATCCCAATCGCAAGTTCGGTCAGAGCCTTTTCGGCGCCGCCAACGTTCAATTCGGTGATCAAAAAATCGACTCTCATTGGCAGCGATACGGAACGAGGCTGCGGTTGGTTTGTAAACAAATTGGCCTTCAAGGTCCGTGCAATCGTCTCAATCGTCTACGCAAAGTTGGCTTGCAGGCCGAGAAGCCGAAATCCACTCGATGCCAAGCGATTCAGTAGGCGAGGCTGTTGGAAGTGACAAACCATTCGATTCCGCACGCACGCATCATAGCGAGCCAGTTTAAAGGTTGAACAATGATCACGTCTCCCTCTTCACCTGTCGCCCCTAGTCTGACGATTGAGTCCGTTCACGGGCTAAAAGAAACTC
Source organism: Planctomycetales bacterium (assembly GCA_020426665.1). GTDB lineage: Bacteria > Planctomycetota > Planctomycetia > Pirellulales > Pirellulaceae > Stieleria. The sequence continues at coordinate 429 of JAGQPO010001044.1, read as the reverse complement.
TTGTGATCGGGCCCAACGGGATTGCCCCGGTGACCTGTCGGGCAAGTTCTTGTGACGATCCTTCACCGCGCTGTGGTGACCGGGAACCATTACAGGGGCACGGATCAACCGCCACAGAACCGCGATTGTCGCCGAATTCGCAATAAAACGGTTGATCGATTCAGGCAAAAACGACGGCCCACTCTTTTCACGACACGATCTGATCCCCCCGACGGTCTGGTTCGCGTCTCACCGCTCTCGGCCTTCTTCGGCCGTTGTTGCTATCGCAGGTCCCACGAGCTTCGTCAACGTCTGATTTTGGGGTAGCGGAGCTCGTCATGAATTTCGATTCCTCCGGCGATTCACGAAAGTCTTGACGACTTCCGCCACGTTCCCAACCCCAAAATTGATCTGGAAAAAGCACTACCGGCTACTTCTTAAGATAGCGCG
>JAGQPO010001043.1 GCA_020426665.1 Planctomycetales bacterium | reverse complement strand
GCACCGGCGGAATCCGCTGCGAAAAATCGACGGCACTCCTTAAGCAGAAAGGATTCGAGGAGGTCTATCACCTGCGCGGCGGGATCTTGAAGTATCTCGAAATCGTGCCTGAATCAGAGTCAAAATGGAACGGAGATTGCTTCGTATTTGACCAGCGTGTCTCGGTTGGCCATGGATTGGTCGAAGGCGACCACGTGATGTGTTATGCCTGTGGCTGGCCGGTCTCTGGCGAGGATCAATCGCATCCAGACTTCGAACCGGGAGTGCATTGTCCGAATTGCGTGAATGAGATTTCGGAAGAGCGCAAGCGGCGTTTTGCCGAGCGTCAAGCGATGTGGGAAAAACAAGGACGCGTGCGGCCGAGAGGAAAATAGCCGCACGGCGAAAGCACGTCGTTCCCGACGCTGCCACCGTATTCTGCCGAACCAAACTGGTTTGCTGTGTCTGGGGTTGCGTCCGAAAGGGGCCACTTGCCTGCCTGACTGCAGCCAATGTGTAAATGTCCGTCGGGCACAGAAGCATTCAATCTTGACGAGCGGCAATAGGTTTTAGTTTTTGTTTTGCGCCGGCACTTCGACCCAGAACCAGCCTCGCAAGTCGCCTTGTTTGAATCCGGTTGCGTTGTCGTCGGGATATCGCTTGGCAAGTTCCGGTTTGACCGAATCCAGGATGTCATCGGGGCCGCCGTGGCACATCAGACACTTGACGTCCAGGCGGATCGGAAACAAGACGCCCAGATTTCCGTCGTCAAGTTGCAGGTGTTGGCGAGTTTCGACGCGTTGTTCGACGAACGGTTTGACCCATTCGCGAGGGGCGTTGTCGGGATTACGAAGTTTGAATGAAGTGCGTCCAATTTGAACACCTTGTTCTTTTCCGACTGTCTCAGCGATTCCCGCGGCCTCTTGGCTGCAGACGTTGATTGCGGCTACCGGTCCTTCGGCCTGTATGGTTTCCATCAATCGACCCGAAAGCGCCTTGAAGAGCGCTTCCTTTGCGTTTTCTGCGATCTGTAGTCGACGATCTTTTGCCGCCGGTGCGGGTTCGATCGCTGCCGGTTCAATCGGCTCGGGCGTGGTGCTTTGATCGTTGCTCTTGTTTGCGGTCGGGTTTGGTTGGCCTTGGCATCCGAGCAGGGTAACGGCCAGTGCCAGTCCGATCACAGTGGCGAAATGATCGATGATGGTTTTCATTCTTCGTGTTTCCTGGTCAAGAAAGTAAGACTTGATTCGATGGGCTACTGTCGGGTAGGACGCACGTCGTCCAAAATCTTTTCTAGCTGCCGCATACTGCGCGACAGCAGGACTCGGATCGAGACGTCCGTTTTGCCCAGCTTTTCGGCAATCTGTTTTGTCGGCATTCCTTCGGCGTACCTCATTCGGATCGCCTGCTGTTGTTCTTCGCCGAGCGTTTGCATCGCTTCCTGCATCCGCATCATGCGAACGTCTCGGCTGAAGGCGGCACTGGGGCTGGTCATACTGGCGGCAAGTAATTGTTCCAGCCCCGGCGCGGAGTCTCCTGAACCGCCGCCGCTTCCGGCATTGATCGATTGTTGGCGATTGGCGTCGCGTCGTTTTGCGTCAAAATGAAAACGGTGTGCATCGACAACGCGTCGCCTGGCGAGTTGCTGCAACCAAGCCATCGGCGAATACTCGTCCAGGGGCGCCGATTCAAGGCTGGACAGTGCCGCCGTCGATACCTCTTGAACCAGATCATCGACTTCGACCAGCGCCAGCAGGTGTTCGCCAGTGATCGATCGCACGAATCCCGAAAGCTGGGATTGATGACGCTGGATGTATTCGGCCAGCGCACCGGCGTCATTTGATTTAATCCGATCGATCAATTGGTCATCGGAAAGGTCTTCGTCGGACATTTGAAACTGCTTCGGTAGGATGAACGGCATTGTTATCCGGTGCGTGATTCCGGTCCAAAGAGTATAACGGAGGCTGCGTGAGTGGTATTGGCGACCCGTTTTCACGCACGCTGTCAACTCATCCACGTGATTGTGATTCCATGCCAAAAGGGTCCTCTTCCACCGAATCCACTCGTACGGTTCTGACGGGTCGTCAGCCAGATGGCGGTGAAGCCGTGGATCTGCCGGACGATTTGGATCGGCTGGACGAAATGTTAGAGGAGTGTCTGGAGGCCTATCTTCAAGCCGCGCCGCTGGATGCTCCTGGCCAATTGGCCCACTTTTTACCCCAGGCGAACACCACCACCTTGCGTTTCTTGCTGGTCGAACTGATCAAGCTTGACATGGCAAGTGTGGCGGAAAGTGGCGCCGGGAAATTTGCTTGTGTCGACGACTATTTGACGCATTTTCCCGATTTGATGACGGCCCAAGGGGTCCCGTTGGATTTGTTGATGGAAGAAATCCAACTTCGGAAAGAGGCCGGCGTGGCCGTGGATGCCCGCGATTACGCCAACCGATTTCCACAACACGCCGACAGGATTGCGGAATTGCTGGGTGGGCAACTGAGTGCAAAACCCGAAGCGACCGCGGCGGTGACGCATCGGAAACGGCCGCCGGAGTTCCACGTCGGCCAGCAGGTCGACGACTTTGTGATCATCCAGACACTGGGCAGTGGTGCTTTTGCCAACGTTTACTTGGCCAGACAAGTTTCGATGAGCCGTTTGGTCGCGTTGAAGGTTTCCCGCGGGACCGGTGATGAACCACAGGCACTGGCACAATTCGACCATCCCAACATCGTGCGAGTTTTTGATCAGCGGACTTTGGATGACCCGCCCTCGCATCTGCTGTACATGCAATTTCACCCGGGCGGGACGCTCGCCGATGTTGTTGACATGGTGCGACACACGCGGCCATGGGATCGTAGCGGCGAATTGATTTTGCGCGCCGTCGATCGATCATTGTTGAAAACCGCGCAGGCGGTTCCCGAGCGTTCGTCGCTGCGTGATGAGCTTAGTGAGATGTCGTGGCCGATGGCGGTCGCGTGGATCGGAATTCATCTTTCCCGCGCGCTCGACAACGCGCATCATCGCGGCGTGATGCACCGTGACGTCAAACCGGCCAACGTTTTGTTGTCTGCCGAAGGTGTTCCCAAGTTGGCCGACTTTAATGTCAGTTTTGCGGGGAGCGCCGGGCGCGCCGGCGCGGCAAGCAGTTTCGGCGGTTCGATCGGATACATGGCGCCGGAGCACCTGCGTGCGATCTCGGCGACGGCGCTGTCGGCGCCCGAAGAAGTCGGAACCAAAGCCGACCTTTATTCACTTGCCATCCTGTTGTGGGAACTGTGGCAAGGGAGGCGCCCGTTTGAAACACATGGGACGCCGGGATCTTGGACCGATGCCGTCACACAACAACTTGAATCACGATCATCGATTTCCGCACCTTCGATACAAAGCGATGATGCCTTGGCCAGGTTGTTGGAAAAGATCTTGCGAGAAAGCCTTGCTTTCGAGCCGGAAAAACGGGTCGGTTCGGGCGCGGAGTTGGAAGCCAAGCTGTTACTGGCCATGCATCCGGAGGCGGCCAGATTGTTTGATCCCGATCCGGACAGCTGGATCGGTTGGCTGTCGAAACAGTCACCGTGGATTGTTGCCGCGGTAATCATACTCGTTCCAAACGCAATCGCCATGCTGTACGGGTACTGGTATAACAAACTGGATACGCTTGGCGGTCTAAAAAATAGATTAAGTGAATTCCCGGATCGATACGTTGAAATCGAAAGGTACTTCAAAGGACTGTCCGATTGCGTCAACGTGGTCGCTGTCCCGTTGGCAGTTGTATTGGTGATTTATTTCACCCGACGTGTGGTCGAAGGATTGCAGCGGACGTCCACTGGCATTGAACCGAATGACGGGGACCTGACTTCGGCGTGTGAACTGTCGCACCGTGCCGCCGTCATCGGCGGGATCCTTTGGTGCATTGCGGCAGTTGTCTATCCGACCGTATTGGTATTGAAGTTTGATGAGATTTCACGCCGCGAAGTGGGGCACTTTTTTTTATCGCATGTCATCTGTGGCGGTGTCGCGGCGATCTACCCGTTTTTCGGGCTCAGTGCCTACGCGGTTTCCGTCTTGTATCCTCGGATGGTCCGATCCAAATTAAAGGATGCGAATTTCGATCGGCGAGTGGCCAGGGCGGTACGGCGTTGCGAACGCTATTTGTTGCTTGCCTGTTTGGTGCCGCTAATGGGGGCAACGCTGTTGTTGGTTACCAACGAAGATGCAAAGTATGTGATGCTCAGTACGATTGCTGCTAGCGGATTGGGATTGTTCGCCGCGTTTTCAGCGTACCGATATGTTTTGCGGCAATGCCATGCGATGACGCCGGTTTTGTCTAGCAGACGGGATCATAGCGTTTCGGTTTAGATCCCGCTTTTAAAAATGCCTCCCGCCGCCGATTCGATCCTTCTGGCGGCGAGAATGGCATTGAATGTCGCCGGACACTCCGAGGCCGGTTTGGCCGACCTTGGAGAGTTCGGCGACAGACCACGAGAGTTCTGTAAACGTTCTACCCGGCTTCTTGATCAGACGTCGTGCCGGCGGAAAACTGGTCGATCGCTGATTGCAAATCGGGTGATGACAAACCGGAACCCGAATCGCTCGGCGACGCAGGCTCGGCCTCCGATTGGACAGCACCCAGTTGTGTCGTTTGCACCGCCGATTGAATCGGAGTCGGTTCGACGGCAGGCAATGTCGCCGATGTCGATGATACCGAAACGGGCGTCTCGGTGGCCGTTGTCTCGGGGACCGCCGCGACGGCGATCGGAATGGCGGCGACGTCAAAGACTCGCAAGTTGTTCGCTTCGTTGGATTCCATGAATTGATCGAAGCTGTCGACGACAACCAACAATCGATTCATCGCGATGGCTTGACCGTTCATGTTTCCCATTGCCAACGATTCGATCGGCAAGGTGAGTGTGATTTGCACTGCTTGCCCGGCGGGCAACGATTCCAACTTGCTTGTCACGTTGGGGCTGGTCGGAAGGATACGGCCGAACAGTCCGACGATCGTGACGTGTGACCCGCACACGTCACGGGTGCTGCAGTTCTTGATGACCACATCGAAGGCGGGCCCGCAATTCGCTACGACATCGGCGTGGCGGGTGACGGAAACCAGTTCCAAGTCACCCAGGTCGGCGGCCGGGATCGCGATTGGTCCGAGTGGATGGAACGTGTTCATACCGGCGACATGGTTCGAATCGTTATTGACGCCGTGGCGCAGCAACAGCGACATGACGTGATCACAACGGTCAGGTCCGTGCAACAGACGACGTAGTTCAATGTCGTCGGCCCTGGCAATCGAGGACGCGTTTAACAGCGGCACGCACATAAGTGCCGCGAAAGTCAAACGGAAAAGTGAATGGATGCATTTCATGGTTCTATCTTTGGTGTTTGATTGGTGGTGGATCGAGGGAACGCTCGTAAAAAAAGGCCCGATGAGTTTTCGGATTCACTCACCGGGCCCGTCGAAGGGATTGATCATTGCCGAACGTTGTCGTCCGGTCGGGCGGAACATCTCAGTAGCATGCCCAGTAGCTGGTGTAGACCGGAACGTGGTAGGTCACGGGGTAGTAGTACGAGTACGTGACCGGTCGGTAGCAGTGGTAGTTGTAGGTCGGTCGGTAGTAGCTGTATCCGTAGTTGTAACCATACCCGTAACTGCTGTATACGTAGG
>JAGQPO010001042.1 GCA_020426665.1 Planctomycetales bacterium | reverse complement strand
CGACCAAATAGTCCGCAGGAACGACTATCGACAGCGATTCTCGTCGGCCTCTTCTAAATTCAAAATCCGCTTTCCAAGCCAATCGTAACGCATCCTCACGAATGTCGAAGACGGCGCTGGTCTGTGCCGTTAAACCTTGGTCGATGGTGGCTTCGGAGATGCGATCGCGCCAACGAATTGAGAAAACGCCACTATTTGACAATGCCGTTTCGATGCTTTCTTTTTCGCTGGATGTTGCATAGTTTGCCCGATCCATCATTCCGGTCAGTCGAACTTCGGTGTCTGCGTTGTCAACAACGATCGATAACGCACACGCCGGAGCCGAAGGAACCTGGCCCGATACGATTTGCCATCCACCACTTTTGGAAAGTCGCATCCGCAGTCGGAACTCAATTTCCTTGACACCCTTTCCAGACGTATGCAGCGTCAACAATCCCGCTGAGTCAGCGTCCGCAGAATTCTCCGCTTGTCCAGCAGGCGACGCCGGCTGGACAAGTGTCATCTTCGCCGGTTGACCATCGACCGTGGCTTTCTCAATCACGCAACCTGCGATTCTCAAAGGTACGGCCAAATCACCGTCAACCAACTGTTCGAAACGCAACGTTCCGATCATTTGCATGACGCCGCTATGATCTAATGTTGTCTGATATGACACATCGGACCATGCGTACGAAGCAGGCGGCGCAATCGTCCGGACTTTTTCGTCCGGATAGGCGAGCGACCAAAGTTGCTGGTAAACCTTGTACGGAACCAATAGCTTCGCCGCACCATCCGATGCAATACGCGCCGATAAAACATCGTCTTTGGCAGAATCATACGGGACGACGACTGCATCTTCGGGAACAGTGACACTGCGGCGAGCATTTTGGTCATTCTGGATCGACTCGATAAGTGTCTTCAGCTGATCCAAACTTGAGACACTCTTTGCGGCACCGCCGAATGGGTCCGGTGACTGCGCGGACAATGGCCCAGCAATGAAACATGAGACGAACAGAACCAAAACCGGCGTGATCGAATTTGCCGTACCAGCTGCAGAGCCGGTGCCTGAATGACCGCCTGAGGAACCAAAGTCATCCGTTTTGGGTTCGAACAGCCGTCGCGACGAGCTTCGTATGAGTTCGCAAACGATGTAAGCGACAACCAAACAGAACAGGGCGACAAAGACCGCCGTTTGTACCGACCGCAATGGAACGTCCCACCCCGAAACGATCGGAACCAAAACCGCGACAACGATGACAATAAAGAAGAAACGCGACCTCTTTCTTAGTGTGCTCTGGAACCATCCTACTAGAAACACCATCAAACCAGCTGCCGCCGCGATCCAATCAAAACGTCTCTGGTCGACGATGGTTAACGTTGCATCAGTCGATGTTCCCAGTCCAGTTAAATTAATCGTCTCTCCGTTTTCGAAGCGTTCAAGGTCAATCGCTAAGCTACGCACGCCCTCAAGTGCCCAAGCCTGATTTGCCGAAGAAATCTTTCCTTTCTGTGCTGATAATTTACGACCCGCCTGTGCCTGTGGCTCCGACTTTGCGACCGATGAATCCGCCGATGCGGCAGCCTGGGGTGGAGATTCGAGCCTTCCTTTAATCTGTCCGCGCTGGACTTCTCCCAAAGCTTCCTCGGTGCTCAAAAGCGGTGGCAGTCGTTCCCCGCCGAAGTCGTGTGAATCGCCGGATCCGTCTGAATACTGATCGATGTATATCGCACTGGATTCACGCGCGGCTCCAATAGCGGCGAACATCCCGTGACCGGTTCCGCCGCCCAGACGACTTAACAGATCCACAACTTGGCGCAAAAATGAGGTCGATGGGCCAGAACGCACGACTTTTGCATCGGCATGTGTAACACGATATCCGTTTGGCAAAACGAGCGTCCATCGAAGATCCGCCACCGGTATCAATTCCCCTTGGTCTTCATCCGATCGCTGGAACAATTGGGGTGCCGCAACATTGACCTGGCCGGTCATCCCAATCACAGCGGACTCTGACTCATAGACAAGATGCAGATCACGGATGGGAACGGAGGTACTGGCCGGAATAGCGACCATCAACCGGTCGCCAACACGCTGGGGCAATGATGGTTTACCGTCCAGCATCACCGACCAAAGAGACGAATTCTCGGGCAATCGACTTTCCAAGAAGGTTGCCTTCGTGCGAAGCTGGTACCGTGCAGCCGTTTGACAACGACCTTGCGTTGAAACGTGTGTGACAAATTCGGCACGCTGGACAATCGTAGATGGTAGCGCATGGATCGGACGTCGCGACAGGTCCACCACGACCTCATCGTTGTCAGCGACGTAGCCAAATACTCCCACAAGTCGCTTGCCAACCTGATATTCGGCATCGACAAGCTCTCCGATATCGATGGTTCTTGGACTTTGCTTGACGACCGTCTCAAGCTCTGGATGGCCTTCGATCGCGATCGCGCCGGTTTGATAGCTGACTGCTTCGGCGCGTACGACGGGTAACAAAACGTTCTTCGGCTCTTCTGATTGCAACAGCACGAGAAAGTCAACCGCCAAGGAAACGCTGCCCGCCTGGCGCTGCGAAAGTTCTACGGTCCAAACGCGACGTCCATTGATGATCGCACTGGAAGTTTCTTTGATCCGAACGTCACCAAGGGCTGAGATCGCGATTTCATCAGGTGTTGATTCATCGAGTGAAAACTGCAGCGTTCGCGACCGGGCTTCGGCAACCAGAAAAATCAATTCGCTGTGAACGCGCAACGATTCCGTTTCCACACGGATAAAGTTAAGAACTCGTGCGGTTTTTCGCGGTGCGACTCGGTTTAACGCAAGCGTTGCGTTCCAATCCGGCGAATCGTATCGATAGGCAAGTGCCGTTGGAATAGCCTTCAGCTGGTGCTGTGCTTTTTCCCCTTCACTAACCACAACCAAGTTGTCCGCTGACGTCGCCCTCGCCGACAAATCGTCTTCGGTTTGAACCGCGATCACGCCTTCGTGTCGACGCGCCCCGATCACCGGAAACGATGGCAAAACCATTTGTTGCGTATCCCAGTCGCTCAACCAATTTGGCGGAACGAATTCCGCCTTGAACCAAATGGTCTTTGCCGTCTGAGAGGTGACGCCTCTTTCGAAAAACACGCGGATGCGAGTTCCTTGCGGATCGTCGTGACGATCAAACCGCATGTCCGAAGTTACACCGTCACGTACCCACAGCAGGTTCCATTGATTCGGAACAATGAAATCCATCGCGAAACGTTGATCAAATTCCGGCGTCATTGTCAGCCCACCCGAAACCGACACGCCATTATCCGACACGACAAACAACGAGCTCGCATTGACCGTCATCGTCGGCAAAGGCAGTTTCAACTGCGCTGTCAATTTGTACTCTGCTGACGCTGCATAATATGCAGCCACGGCTTGCACACGCGGTGCGCCTGGCTCGTTGGCAAACATACTGGTGGCGGTCGCATCGACCAGAACCTTGCTGTCAATCGAAAACAACGATTGTTGAACCAGATTGGAAACACGCAACCGATCCTCCGCAACCAAACCGACGACGGCGGTGTATCCGGCAACTTTCAATGGCCGAAACAGTGGAAAATGCCAATCTTGAAATTGGGGCTTACCGCGGTCCATCCGAACATTAACAACGACTCGCTCTGTCAAAGGCACACGCAATTTGACGACCAACTGGTTCTGGCCGTCGACTCGCTCGATTTCCCAACGGCTAAGCAAATCACAGGAAACGTCATCGACGTCCAATCCATCATCTACGACGAATCGCAGCTCGTCGGATGCTCCATTAACCACGTTCATTGACATGGTCGCATGCAATCGTTCGTACGCCTCGGTGATTTCAGCGACAACGACACCACGCGCCATCACGGTGTTTTCTTCTCGCGTTTTGCGATTGTTCAAACTCATCGTGATCGACATCTCACCCGCCATGGCGGTGATTTGGAAACGCGTCAGGTTCTGCGCTTCGTCTACATCACGCCGAACGACAGATGCCCCGGCGATGATTTCGACGTTGCCGGGAACGGACAATTCCATCCGACAAACCGGAGCAACGGGAACTCCAAAGCGAAGCGTCTGCTGGGCGGAATCAGTCGCCACGGGCATCACCAATTCAACCACCAAGTTGTGTTGCCCTATGCCATCGACAAACAACAACGTGTTTCCGGCTTCATCTTGCGCCAACCTGGCCGCCGTCCCGTCCAGCGTTGCGACCCGCACCGTCACTCCGATGAACCCAAGTGGCACTGCATGTACCCCTTCGCGACGTACATCGATCGCCAGTTCGCCGCGCATGATCGCGCGCTCGTCACGGATAGTTGCTTCATAATCCGCGTCAACAACCGCAACGGCGTGTGGACCTTGCGATTCCGGTTGCTTTTCCGCAGCTGCCTTCAGGTTCTCGAATTCCTGTCGCGACATAAAAACGCGATTTGTATTGCTGCCGAGCAACGCGTCCAAATCGGAGAACGGTACATACAACTCGCGAACGACCGGTGGATCGTCAGATCGTTGTTGCGCTGCTGCGAAAAACGGCATCAACAGCGCAGACAAGGCAACCAGGCATTGGATTTTCACACGACTAATCATTGCCGTTTTCCTCCCCACTTGCCGTAGGACCGTTGTCGATGTCGGAAGGTTGTTCCGATGGAGTCTTCGTTTTTACCTTTTGCGGGAACCTGAAACGCATTCGCCTGCTTGCCTGGAAGCCCCACCTGCCTAACCAAAGGATCGCGACGATGGCCAGTCCCGCATACAAGGACACACCGGTCAATTGTCTTCCCAAAGTTGGCACGAAGACGCCGCACAGCACCGCGGCAATCAATGCAACGACGACGGCCATGATCTTGGTCGACAGCGACGTCCGTAACAGCAACAACCCGATCAGCCCCAGAATCAAGACCACGATTCCAGAGAGCAGTTTGCGACTGGCAGCGATCAATTTCAAATCACCGTCCGGCGGCGGTTGCGGACGCAAGGCAGAAAACAGATACATTGTTCCATCGATTTGGAACGCAGGTCCAGTGGCCCCCGAGATGCCTTCCGAAACCCATTTCATCAACTCGTCGTGCGTCCGGTTCGGCGTCGGCACCCAATCGAAATCGATTTTCGAATCCCATTGGAACTCTTCAGTCCACGGCCCTGAATCATTCAACAAAACCAATCTTCCCCATCGTTTTGCGAGCCAGATCGACAACCAATCGATCGTCGTTGTCACCGCTGGTCTGGAATGAATCCACGGAAGCTTCGGTTCCGCCGCCTACCGGTCGTCCCCGTACCTGTTGCACTTCAAAGCCTGCGGGCAACTGCAATTCAACCGCAAAGACTCCGGAGTCATGAATGTCATACGCAACAAAGGAGTCGATCAACAATTGCTCGGGCTCCACGTAACATTCCACCAATTGTTGAATATCAATTCTAGGCTGAATCTTCTCGGCGGCGATTCCCAAATCGTACGGTGTCGACGCGTATCGAAAGGCAACCGACCAGGATTGGTTGGCAAGGGTGCTTGGCAACTCCGCAGGGTCAATCTGCAGCAGACCTTCGCGTGTTGTGGTTTCGATCCGCAGCGCCGGGTCGGCACGGACAACCAAAATCCCTTGTTGGCGGGCGACCTCCATCGCTTTGATCATTGGAACGTGAAAGTCATCCAACACTGTTTCGTCGATAAACCTTTCCAATTCTATGGTCAAAGACTGGCTTTGAGTTGCCGGTTCAAATAGTTCAACGGTTATCGTTTGCGTCGTGTCGTTTTCCGTAACGTCCCACTTACGTACGTTTGGATCGAACACGTTGACGACCTTCTGGTCCGACGGAACCTCAGCCACCAAACGCTCGCTTTGGGAGCGGCTGATCGAATAATCCAAAACGACGCGTGTGCGCACAGACGTCCCGGAAAGATGAACCTGTTGAGCGGCCTGGACAGAAGTCAGTGCGGAAAGACCACTCGCTCCCTCGCTTTTGGCAGTCCATCGAATCGCGACTTCCCGGGCGGCTCCGACAAACGCCAACAGCACGGTTTCTTCGTTCACCTCTGCTTCGTTAAGTTGTTGGTCGGTTGCCGCGATCATAGGCGACACGTTAACCTTCACGCCCGAACCTGGAACACGAATGGTCCAGCGATTGACAGGCGCCTGCGGCGCAGCAAACGCAACACTGTTTTGACCTGGCGACTTGTTAAACGCGCGGACGTAAGTCAATTTCAGTTCAACGCGTTTGGGTTGATCATCTTCGTTTTCGATCACCAATTGATAACCGCCGTCGGCGGACGGCGTGATTCGGGCGGCTTCCCCGTCGATCGTCGCCGTCTGGATTGCTGCGTCGGCAAGACGCAGTGGAACCAAGTTCCATCCTGCCTTCATCAATTCGATAACCAGTGTCGCATCAACTTGGACGACGTCCTTCAAGACAGTCGCCTCGCTGGTCACGCTACTTACAATCGCGTCCACAGGCGGCTTGCCGCCGGATGCGTCAACGGATCGACGCGTTTCGGCGGCCCGAGCCGATTGCCAAAGTTTTTGAAATTGTTCATAGGGCAAAAAGACGCCTCGACCTTCCTTTTCGAACACATTCCGCAACTCATCAAACGGAACATAGATCGTCTGCTCGCGGATTTCTGATGGTGCCGCAGAAGTCTGGATCGGTTCACCGGGCGAGTCCTGTTGTGCGTAGACCGCATTGGTGGCCGAATCCGCACAGAAAAGTAGAACAATCGCGATCGCGGAAAAAACCAGACAGCGCATAATGTGCGAGTTCATTTCCATTCTCAAACCAGAATAGTATGGAGAAGAGTGCTTGGGGACGGGCAGCACCGATTCATCGAATATAGACAGACGCGACGCAACGACGACGATTTTGCCGTGTTTTTATTAGGTAGAACATTTGTTTTTACAATTGTCTGTTGTTCACGAGGCTGCCGTCAGCACGGGATACGTATCGGACCACCTGGCGGTTGGCGAAAAGTCTTCGCTTTGGGCAAGAAAAAAGCTTGAAGATTTTGGTAACTCCGTTGGGAAGTGGAATCTTATTACACCATGAATCAATCACGTGATGACCAATACAACGAATTCGTCTCCTTGCTGGGCCATTGCGAAAACCGAATCCGGCGGTTTGTTCGATCATTGATGATTCGTGGCGTTGAGATCGACGACGTCATGCAGGATGTTTCCCTGGAGTGTTGGCGAAAATTTGAGTCTTTCTCGCCCGCATGTGACGAATCAAGCAACGACGAATTTGTCCGCTGGGCCTGTGTGATCGCCCGATTCAAGGTCCTTAGCCGTATCCGCGATGCATCCAGAGAGCGACTGGTTTTCCGTGATGAGCTTTACGATTTGTTGGCGGATCAGGTATTGGCGGACCAGGCGTCGCATGTGACTGCAAAGCATTTGGCACATCAACGGGCATTGGAGTCGTGCCTTGACCGGTTGCCCGAAGACGATCGAAGATTGCTATTAAGCGTTCACGTTCCGGGAGATTCGGTTGCTGAAATAGCGCGCCAAACGGGCGCCAAGGCGCGGCGGCTGTACAACCGCATCAATGCCTTGCGGGGTCTGATGTTGGATTGCGTGCGATCACGTCTGGCGAGCGAGTGAATGTTCCGATGAGTGAAAAATTAAGAAACCAGATTTTCGCCGCACTCGACGGTACAATTGATGCCGCGTCTTTCGATGCGCTGCATCGCGAACTCGAAACGAATGCCCAATCGCGTGAGTTGTATCTGGAATGTGTCGAACTTTTCGAATCGTTGGGCGAGATCAAATCGACCGGCCCTAATTTAAGTGTGGCGTCGAATCAAGTGGCATCGTTTCGGTCGATCACTGTGCGCCGCTATGCACTCTGGTTTAGCGCGGCGGTAGCGGTCTTGCTGACGTGCACCGCCATCGCCTATGCACTCGGACGCCAGACGTCCAACGACCGTTCCATTGCCGATAGAGAAACGGTACATCAACGCTCTGGATCATCTGAAGTGAATCAATTGGAAACGATGGTCGCAGGGCACGCGAGTCTGCGTCGGGCCTTGGATGTGCATTGGGCTGATGAATCGACGACCTATCAGGCAGGCGACTTGATTCCCGAAGGCCGATTGAGTGTCGACCAAGGTATCATCGAATTGGACTTCTTCTGTGGTGCAACGGTGGTCGCAGAAGGACCGGCCGAACTGGAAGTGCATTCGGATTGGGAACTGACATGCCTTAGCGGTCGATTGCGTGCAAATGTCCCTCCCGCGGCGCGGGGCTTTGTGATCAATGCGGCAGAATCAAAGATCGTCGATTTGGGTACCGAGTTTTCATTGCTGGTCAGCAAGGATAGCGCGCAGGTGGAGGTGATCGACGGCGAAGTCGAAATTCATCAAAGTTCTCTCAATCCTGAACGATTGACCACGGGGCAACAGAAGTGGTTGAACGGAATCCACCAGGAATCGACGACGATTGCCGAAGTCGCATCGTCGGCGGAACTTGAGAAACGACGTGCCGATCAGTTGCGTGCTAAACTGTCCAAGTGGCTGGACGCAACAAAACAGCTTTCGGCCGACCCGCGATTGATTGCGTATTACCCGATTGGATCAGAACGCACCGACAAGATCCAGTCGGACCGTCGAATCAGTAATACGGCTGTGACCGGCAAAGCAGGCGACGGTTTTTTGGTGGGGTCCGTTTCGCAATCGCAGGGACGTTTCGGAGAATTGTCCTCTGGTCTTGAATTTGATCGCCCTGGATCGAGAGTCCGTGTTCGACTGGACGGTACGTTTGATGCGTTTACGTTCGTTGCGTGGGTCAAAATAGATAGCCTGCAACATGCCTACAATGCATTGTTCATGGCCGATGGATACGAGAATGGCGAACCGCACTGGCAAATTGATCACGAAGGCAAGATGATGCTTTCGGTAATGGTTGATGACACAGCAGAAATCATGCACTACAGCAGTTTCGAGGACGCAATGGTTCGCGGCGCCGGTCGACACAGGATCTATCGCACTCCTGTGATCTGGGATCTCTCAAAAAGCGGGCGCTGGATGCATTTGGTGGCGGTCTTCGACCCCGATGGCGGGACGGTTCGGCAATATGTTGACGGCATCAAAGTAGACGAATCAACTATCGAACCGGAGTGGATGGTCAAACAGCTTCACATCGGGGCCGCGGAAATTGGCAATTGGGGACAACCTTCGCGTAAAACACCCGGATTTGCAGTTCGCAATCTGGATGGAACCATCGACGAATTAGCCGTCTACAACGCGGCATTGGATGATCACAAAGTTTTGGAACTTTACCAAGCTGGAAGGCCATAACGCATCTGTCCAAACAATTTAGTAAAAGCGACGTGTTCAACACAGGTGAACGACAATCGTAATTTCCCTGCAGATGCGTCCGAGTTTAACAATGAAAAACGCGTTCTACTTTTTAATCATGCCCTCACGATTAGACGGACAACGTCCTCGACTTCACCATCGACTTGCCGCGCTGTTCGCAGCCACATTGTGTGCGTTAACTGCGCAAGCTTTTGCTGCGGACGGAACAGTTGACTTCGAACGCGACATCC
>JAGQPO010001041.1 GCA_020426665.1 Planctomycetales bacterium | reverse complement strand
GGTGTTGCTAGCCACTGACGCGGCCCCTGCACCGTCGGCGATTCAGCCGTCGGTTGCGGCACCGTCGGTTGCTGCAACACCCTTGTCGCCGTCACAGACGACGGTTCCGACTGTCGCCGCTGTGCCGTCTGCAACCACCGCGGCGTTATCAAACGAGCCGGTTCAAGTTGTCGATTCCGTCCCGGTTGCAACGGACGCCAGGACCGACACGCCGGGTTCCGCACCGCCGATGCCCAAGATGCAATTGACGACATCCAATGTCGCGGAGGTGTTTGCGACGGCGCTTCGTGGAGTCCAGCAAATGACGGCGTCGATCGCATCGATGGCCGAAGTTCGATTGGAAAGCGAATCGAAAATCAATTTAGTCTTCCCCGCCGAATCGTCCATGTCGATGAAGCGGATGGATTTGCCCGAGCATCGTGGACCGGTGTGCGAAGCGATTTCAAACGTCGTCGGACGCCCCATCACGCTGCAATTGATCGCCGGGGCAGCATCGCCGGCGCGCACGGCGGCCCCAAAGCCGGCTCCCAAAGCAACCGCCAAAGAGCGGATGGAACGGATGCGAGAAATCGAAGCCCACCCCTGGGTTCAATCTTGCGTCGAAACCTTTGGCGCCGAAATCGTCAAAGTCGATCCTAAGCAGTAACGCCCGCGTGTCGGCTCGCCCGACGTGAGCGGGGGTTTTGAATTTAGGGATCGCTTTCTAATCACCAAACATTGGTACCTGCCGGACAAGCCGGCATGGGGAACCGCGTCTGAGGCTGACGCCCCCATGTCGGCTTGTCCGACATGAGCGTATGTTTTGTAATTAACATGGACGTCTCACATCAAAACCCGCTCCCCTGGCCGGCTCGTCCGGCAGGATGCATAGTTTCAAAGGTGCCCCAGCAAACTACACTTGACGTCTCGGCTTGCACGGTGGCAGAGATAAGGCGAGGTCGCGATACTCTCAGGAAGGGATTGCCGAATGCAAACCAAAGAACGACCAACACAGTGTGGCGAAATACGAATGAGTCAAGACCTGAACGACACAACCCAGTTCGAAGCACGGACTCTGCTACGTGTCTTGCAGACTTTGATGATTCTTGTGATGTCGGTTGTATTCACAGAGAAGCTGAGTGCCCAATCAATAACGCCCAATGAGATGAATGCATCGGCCGCCGAGGCGTGGGCCAAGTTGGTACTCGTCGGCGTCGATACCGAGTTTCCCAATAAGTTGTCGCTCGTCTATTCCAATGCAGACCAGATCCGAACGCCGCGCGAAAACTTTCCGGCGTTCTACGGATGTTTTGATTGGCACAGCAGTGTTCATGGGCATTGGGTGCTGGTGCGCTTGTTAAAACGGTATCCACAAATCGAATCGGCTGCCAAAATTCGTGAGACCTTGTCGCGGCATTTGACGGCCGAGAACTTGCGTCAGGAAGCAGATTTTTTTTCGTTGGACGAGCAGAAGACCTTCGAGCGAATGTATGGCTGGGCTTGGCTATTCCGACTGGCGATCGAATTGGATGACTGGGATGATCCAGACGCCGTGATGTGGCGGAATAACCTTCGGCCGCTGGAGGAGGTCCTGCTTGCCAGGACACGGGCGTACTTGCCGCTGTTGACGTTTCCGATTCGAACGGGACAACATCCGGACACCGGGTTTGCACTCGGCCAGATATTGGATTACGCGCGGGCGATGAAATTGAATGAACTTGAAGTCCAAGTAATCGGCCGTGCGAAAGAGTTCTACGCGAGTGATGTGGCATATCCCGTTCAATACGAACCATCGGGCCATGATTTTTTCTCGTCCTGCTGGAACGAGGCCGATCTGATGCGACGAGTTTTGCCCCAGGACAAATTCGCATTGTGGCTGGACCGTTTTGTTCCCGAGTTGGCCAATCAGTTAACCGATGGGACCATTTCACCCGTGCCGGTCAGTGATGTGACGGATCCCAAGATCGTGCACTTGGCCGGATTGAATCTCAATCGGGCTTGGTGCCTGCGATCGGTTGCCGAGGCATTTGAGCCGTCGCATCCGATCCATGCCAGATTGTTGGACAGTGCAACGGCGCACCTGCAAGCCGGATTGGGTTACATCAACAGTGGACACTACGAAGGCGATCACTGGTTGGCGACGTTCGGCTTGTACGCGGTTGAAAGGATCGGAACCAGAGATGCCCAACGCTGAAACGACAGATGGGGCGGGGCGTCGTCGGTTTCGGCTGGGGCCAGGATTATTGGTCACCGCGGCATTCATCGGACCGGGCACGGTGGTGACGGCCAGCAAAGCGGGCGCGCAGTTTGGATGTGAACTGCTGTGGACGATTGTGTTTGCCTGCGTTGGCACGATCGTTTTGCAGTCCCTCGCTGCACGCTTGGGGATATTGACTGGCGCGGGATTGGGCGAATCGATCCGAGGGACGTTTGCCGAGTCGCGATGGTTGCGGCCAGCCGTCGCGCTCGTGATCGCTGCGATCGGGGTGGGAAATGCCGCCTATCAAACCGGTAACCTGACCGGGGCTGTTGTGGGAATCTCATCTGTCGCCGGTGGCGGATCGATGTTGTGGCTGTTAATCCTGATCTCCGGTTCCGGGTTGATTGTTTGCTTGGGGCGGTACAAAGTGATTCAAGGCATTCTGGTCACTCTGGTGCTGCTTCTTAGTCTGTCGTTCCTGGGAACGGCCGTTGTTTCGATGCCGCCAATGAAAGATGTCATCATCGGTACGTTAAAGCCGACCGTCACGGCGGACAGTTTGACCGTAGTGATTGGTTTGATCGGAACGACGATTGTTCCGTACAACCTTTTTCTGCACGCAGGGAGTGCTGCATCAACATGGGAAGGCGTTGACAATCAGCAAGCGATCCGTCACTCGGACTGGGACACTGCATTGTCAGTTTTACTTGGCGGACTTGTCACCGCGGCGATCGTATTGACGGCCAACGCTGCGTTCTTCCAAACGGGAACCGCATGGACATCGACTGATCAAATCGCCCAGCAGTTACAACCGACGCTCGGGCGGGCAAGTGGTTCGGCATTTGCGTTTGGTCTTTTTGCGGCGGGGCTGACCAGTTCAATCACTGCGCCGGTCGCGACTGCATACGCGGTTTGCGGTTGCCTGGGATGGAGAACTTCGCCCTCCGGCAGGGCATTCCGCGCCATCAGTTTGGCTGTGATTGTCGTCGGCGGAGCGTGCGCGATCGGATTCGGCAAAAGTCCGGCGGCGACCATCTTGTTTGCACAAGTCGCCAACGGATTGTTGCTACCGTTTGTCGCTTGTTTTTTGTTGATCGTTGTCCGTCGCCAAGGTCGTGGTGGTGACGGACAAATCGGACGGGGGCGATTGCTGGTCGCCGGAATCATCGTCGCCGCAGTCGCGTTGCTGGGATGCTGGCGCGCCCTGAGTGGACTGATTTGATCCGTTGGTCGATCGGCATCATGAATCGCTGTGTTGCCCGACCAAGTATCCTTGCTAACATAGGTCGTCTGCCACATTTCTCAGTTCCATTGAACCTGATCAGTATGTCAAACGCACATCGTTACTTACCGCACTACACGATTGCGGATTACCAGAGTTGGGAGGGCGATTGGGAACTATGGCAAGGCATCCCGATTGCAATGACTCCAAGTCCATTTGGGCCGCATCAACGAGTCGCGAAGAATCTTGTGTTTGAGGTCGAGTCTCAAATCAGAAGACAAGACTGCCGAGCGACAGTGCTGTACGAAATCGATTGGGTTGTTTCTGACGATACGGTCGTACGCCCCGACATGGTCCTGATCTGTGGTGACGCCCCAGAAAAGCATCTTGAACAACCGCCGGAGGTTGTTGCCGAAATTCAATCAGAGTCAACCGCGCTGCGTGACCGCGAATCCAAGCGTGATCTGTACAAGTCATCCGGAGTTCGGGTTTACCTGTTGATTGACCCGAAGCACCACATGTTCGAAGTTTACCAGCGGACGCCGACAGGAGATTGGAGCTACCAAGTCGTTGAGGACCAGATTCAACTTTCGATCTGTGACGACTGTGAAATCGTGATCCGGCGCGAGTCACTGTTCAGATGACTAAAACCGGTTTCCAAACTCGCCGCTGATCATGTTCCATTGACGACCTGTAACGACACCTGGTTGTTGCTGCGTCCGAACTCGGTTCGCATGTCCTCGCGAAAAGCACGCTGAACCGTCGCGTTGCCGACGATTCCAATGCAGCCGTTGGTACCGGGGCTGCCACCGTCCGGGTGAATCCGCAACAACGTTCGCGTGTCACCGACTCGGGAGTCGTAGGCATCGCTGACTGCAAAACTGAAACCGACGCCGCCGACACTAAAGCCGGATTCGCTGCGGTCCCAGCGGTGTGGCGTGACGGTGTAGGTGCCAGCGGGCAGGAAACCGCGTCCGTGGCCGCCGGAGCGAAAGTCGTAGGTGTGATTGTTAATGGTGATCCTGCCAGACATCATCTGACGAGTTTGTCCGGTGCGACTGGCGGATTCGAATCTTGCGGTCAAATTCGGTGGCGCGGGACGCTTGGGCTGACTCGACTCGCCGATGAGTGCTTTGAAAGTTTTTCCGCCGACATCAACGCGTCCATCGGGTTGACGCATCCCGACAACCCGGCGCTGGAATTCTTCGATCGCAGCGATCGTTTTCTTGCCTGCATCGCCATCGACGACCAGTCGACGGATGGGCGTGATATTCCCGAGTTGGTTGTTGATCAACTCCTGCACAATACGAACGTCGGATGGCGAGTTTTTTCCACCCTTGCCGACGGACGCTGAAATTTTCTTTGCCATCGCACTTTTCCCCCGCGCAAACTGTCACGCGTTTCCAGTTTGAACTTGATTAAGATTTGGGCGTTTCATTCCCAAAAATACCGTTGTCGTGGATTGGTACCAAGAGTTGCCTAATATTTGCAAAAAGATATTTCTCGCTAATCGCCAACACTGATTCGGAGAAGGTGGATTCTTACGAAAAGTGGTTCAAATGGAAATCCATTTGGTGAATCGATTCGTCGTTATCATGGGTTCACCGGTTTTCCCAGAGTGGCGGAGGATGAAATGGCATTTCGGATGGCAGCGGATGTGATCGTTGCAATTCACTTTAGTTACGTCGCGTTTGTCGTTCTTGGCGTGCCTATAACGATCATCGGCGGATTGCTTGGGTGGAATTGGGTGCGAAACCGATGGTTCCGCGGGATTCATCTGGCAATGATCCTGGTTGTCGTCTTGGAAGCCTGGGCGGGGATCACGTGTCCACTGACAACTTGGGAAAAGGAAATGCGTGGCGCGGCCGGTGACGCGAACTACGACGGCGACTTCATCGCAAACTGGCTGCACGACGCGATGTTCTTTCAAGCGGAACCCTGGGTTTTTACAGTCGGATACACGGTCTTTGGCGGGTTGGTGATCGCAATTCTGGTCTTTGTACCGCCACGATGGCGCCGACAATCCTCGCCATTCGAATAGGCTAAGATGATGCACCCGCAGACGCTCGGAACAATCGTCTAGCTTGCATCATCACACGACACCTATCGAATCCAAAAATCATGACGAAACGTTGGAAAGTTGCCGGAATCAATTTTTCTCACATGCACATGGGAGACCTGTTGCGTCAGGTTTCCGAGCATCCGGCGGGGGAGATCGTCGGTGTGTGCGATGAGCGTCGGGAATCAATGCAGCCTGCGATCGACGCGCTGGGTATTTCTGACGAAAAGGTGTACACGGACTACGAAAAGTGCCTTCAAGCGACGCAGCCGGATGTTGTGGTCTTGTGCCCTGCGACGGCGGAACATGCGCTGTGGGTCGAACGTGTTGCACCGTTTGGCGTCGACCTGTTTGTTGAAAAACCATTTGCGGCATCACTGGAGGAAGCTGATCGAATGATCGCCGCTGTGGAAAAGTCGGGAAAGCGATTGTTGATCAACTGGCCGTTGCGGTGGGCGCCCAGTCATTACACGACGCATCGACTGATTGCCGATGGGGTGATCGGTGACGTCATCGAGGTGCACCATTACGGCGGCAACCGCGGACCGCTGTATCATGGTGCAGACAAAGTGGAGTTCGAACCCACGGCAGAGGAAAAGCAGAACAGTTGGTGGTATCGGCTTGATTCCGGCGGCGGATCGATGCGGGATTATCTGGGCTATGGCGTGACACTGGGGACCTGGTTCAACGGTGGTAAAAAACCGATAGAAGTCACTGCGGTTGTCAACGCGACGCCAGGGTTAGAAGTCGATGAACATAGTGTCACGGTGGCTCGCTATGCCGACGGAATGTCCAAGTTCGAAACACGCTGGGGAACGTTTACCGATCCCTGGGTTCACCAACCACAACCGATGTGTGGGTTTGTTGTTCGTGGAACCGAAGGGACGATATCAAGTTATGACTATGCGCCGACCGTGCGGGTGCAAACACGAGACCGCCCTGAGGGATTTGATCAAGACGTCATCGAGTTGCCCGAAGGCGAACGAAACGGG
Organism: Planctomycetales bacterium; assembly: GCA_020426665.1. Classification (GTDB taxonomy): domain Bacteria; phylum Planctomycetota; class Planctomycetia; order Pirellulales; family Pirellulaceae; genus Stieleria. The sequence goes on along the minus strand of JAGQPO010001041.1, from coordinate 2,063 downwards.
ATCGAGTATTTGCTGCGAAGACTGGAAGACGGATTGCCCATCGACGGCCCGCTGTCGCCACAGGTTTCGCGAATCGGCCAGCAGATCATTGAGACCGCAATTCGCAGCGCCAATGAAAAACGCACGTTACCACTGGTGGATCGCTAGGATTCAAGCCGTAGCGGAAGTCGTCAAGACTTTCGAAGATTCCAGGTTCTGATCGAAACTCTTGACGGTTTTTCGCTACCCAAATCTAATTTTGGGGTTGAGTACAGATCTGTACGACGGACTTCCAGTCCGTCGATACCGACGCTCGTCGACGGACTGGAAGTCCGTCGTACCCTAAATATCAAGAATTGACGAAGCACTACCAGGGATGCTTCGATTCACGCCAGGACCGGTCGACTTCGGTCGGTCGGCCAAGCAGGAAGGGTTTTGCCAGCACCGCGCCGGCAATGAAACCACCGATGTGGGCTCCATAGGCGACGCCGGAACCTTCGCCTCCAAGCTCGCCCAATCCGCTGATCAACTGGAACACGAACCACATGCCCACGGCGACATATGCCGGTACCTGAGTCACGATGCGAACCAACAGAACGGTGACACGGCGGAATGGATGCAAGACCAGGTAGGCGCCCATCACACCGGAGATCGCGCCCGAAGCTCCCAGGCTGGGGATCAGCGACGACGGTCCGCTTCGGTTAAGCAAGACGTGGGCCAGGGAAGCCAGGACACCGCAAAGCAGATAGAAAACGAGGTAACGCCCACGGCCGACGGATTGTTCGATATTGTCTCCAAAGATCCACAAGAACCACATATTTCCCAGCAGGTGCGCGATTCCACCGTGCATGAACATCGCTGTCAGGATCGTCAGGTAAACGGGAATCGGCGTCTGTTGCAATCCAGGGACCAGGACCTGTTGGGGACCCTGGGAAGTCGCCATCGTTACAACTTGATCCTCTGTGACCACGTCCTGGCCGCTGACGATTTCGGCCGGCACCGTGGCAAAGGTTCTTGTGAAGTCAGAGTTTTCGCCGAGTCCTTGAAACAACACAAAGACGACGACATTGATCGCGATCAAGATTGTATTGACCACGGGAAACGAGGTTCGATCCGAATTGTCGTCGCCGATCGGGAGTACCATTGGCGAAGTATGACTGACACCATCGGTTCGCGAAAAGGGGGCCAATCAATGTGTCATCGCATACGTGATGATATTGATTCCCATCGGATAGGACTGTCTTACCGAGAACCGCTGGAAAAACTCCTTGTCTTCTCCTTCGCGTTCCCATCCGTCGCATAGATCATTGTTGTAACAAAGCAATACGATCATCCGATGGTTTGAATCGAAGATGCCGAAGAAGTGTGGCGAATGATCGAGCTCCGTTCCTGGGACGGGATGGTAGGTGTAGCCCTGTTGCCAAAAATGGATGGCGGTGGCCTGAGGAAATTCGTCAAAGTGGTAGACGTTGTGAAAGATCTCGTGATCGATCGACAATTCTTGGGGCTCGAATTCCGGAAGCACGCGTTTCATTTGTTCATAGAAGTGATCCCATTGGTAGGTTCCCCAGAATTCATCCACCATCATGAATCCGCCATTAAGCAGATATTGTCGAAGTGAGTCGGCTTCTTCTTCGGTGAAGATGACCGACATCGGCGCACTCAAGAAGACAAATGGATAGTCAAACAGATTGTCGTCGGTCAGCTCGACAACAACGGGATTCGGATTGACCTTCAGCGAAGTCAGTTCTTGGAGGCGGTACGAGAAATTCCAGTCTGCCTCCGGGTAGTCGGCGTCCCAGCCACGGTGGTAATGTGGCGTGTATCGAATTCTGGCGAAGGTGAACACGTCCTTTTCAAACAGCGGATCGTTTTCCCAAGTCGGAAATTCGCTACGGTCTGGGATTTCACGCGGTCGATATCCACGTCGTCCCCACCGCTGGGCGATCAAATTGCCCGCGATGATCAAAGAGCATAGCAACGCTGCAATGGCGATTCGAGAACGCATGTTGCGGCCGGTGGAAGATCAAAGTTAATCGTTCAAAGCGTCTAGTGCCTCGTTAATGTTTAGTTTTAGGGTACGA
>JAGQPO010001040.1 GCA_020426665.1 Planctomycetales bacterium | reverse complement strand
GATCGCGGAGCGATCAACGACTAACCCTGAAATCAAAAGTTGACAAAGCACTCGTCAGCGACGCCCGCTGTTTCATTCGAGATCGCCGAGTTGTTGGCGCAGGCGGCGCAGCACACGGCTCTTGGCTTGGCGAACCGATGCCGCAGAAATGCCGAGCTCTTCGGCGATCAACGACGTGGGTTGGCCCAGTACCGTGGCCCGCCAAAATGCGTCCCAGGTGGCGGCATGGAATTCAACCCGGACCATCGCCATGGCTCGATGCAGCAAGGATGCGGTGTCACTGGGTTGACTGGGGGCGTCCTCGGACAGTTCGGGCTCGGCGACTTGATGCAGCAGATGGTGCGCCGTCGAACCGCCGGCGGCTTGGGGCTGGTCTCCCGCCGTTCGAAAGTGGTCGCGGATCTTGTTCTTTGTGATCGTCCACACCCAGCCTCGGAATCCGCTGGACGATCGTTTCGGCTCGAAGCGGTCGATCGAACGGTGAACCGCCAGAAAAACCTCTTGCAAAATGTCGGGAACACGCGACTCGGCGACCCCCGAATAACGGCACCACGATCGAACGAGGGGCGCGTACAGGTCAACGAGCCTGGACCAGGCGTCACTGCTGCCGCTGCAAAGTCCCGCGACCAGGCTCAGGCTTGAACGGTCGGTCGATTGTGAGTTGCCGTCAGTCAATGCAGTTCTTCAGCGCGTTTTGGTGGTAGTTCGGTCGACGCAGACATTATGCCCAAGATTTCTGTCACGCGCTGGCGTTGTTCTATTCAGACACTTCCACGCACCGAGTCATCGAATGATCCGCATGCCTTGCCTGACCCCCGAAGAAATCACTGAATACCTGCACGGACAGCTCCAGGAGGGGCGCAGCGATGATATCGAACGACATTTGAATCGTTGTGATCGCTGTGAGCAGGTCGCGAGAAGCCTTGAGAACCATTCCGATTCGCTGGTCAATCACCTGCGTCTATCATCGTCGGGGCCGGATGCCGACGATCCCGCGGTCGGTGACAAAGAGTGGGACGGGTGTCTTGAGGCCTTGCGATCCATTCCCCAGCGATCGGGTCCCCAGCGAACGGGCGAGCCATCGGAGTTGGCCGAGTCGATGTCGCTGGAGCAGGCGATCCGGCCGGAATCCGTCTATCACTATCGGCTGGGAAACCAGCTCGGGCGAGGCGGGATGGGAGTCGTCTATCGCAGTTGGCACCCGCAACTACATCGCCCTGTCGCGATCAAGATCTTGTCAGCCGCGCGGATGGCCGACGCGAACTCGATCGTGCGTTTCCAGCGTGAAATGCGCGCAGCCGGCGGACTGGACCATCCGGGAATTGTCCGAGCCGTCGATGCCGGGCTGTGGCAAGGGACCTATTACCTTGTCATGGAATTTATCGACGGAATCGACCTATCACGGCTGGCCAATCGTTGCGGCCCGCTACGAGTTGCCGACGCCTGTGCGATGATTATTGAAGCTGCCGAGGCGATTCAATTCGCGCACGAGCACCAAATCATTCATCGCGACATCAAACCGTCTAATTTGATGCTGACCCGACAGGGCACGATCAAAATCCTTGATTTCGGTCTGGCGCGATTGGAGCACGGCGGACTGGTCAGCAACGATGCCACCACCGCCGGACGTTTGATCGGCACACTCGACTATCTGGCTCCCGAACAAGCCGCCGGGGCGCACCAGATCGACGTCCGTAGCGACGTGTATGGATTGGGCGCAACCTTGTATCGATTGTTGGCGGGACGACCGCCCCATGGAACAAGCCAGCGTCGTCCGATCCTGCAATACCTCCAGAAGTTAACCGGCGAAGCACCAGTCCCAATCGAGAACTTTCGTAAAGACCTGTCCACAAAACTCAGCCAGCTGATCACAAAGTTATTGTCGCGAGATCCCCACCAGCGACCCAGCACGGCCGCCGAGGTCGCCCAATCGTTGCGGCCGTTTGCGTCGGAATCCGATTTGCGGATCCTGGTCGATCAGTCACTCGATTCGGAGCAAGAGTTGTCAAACGATTTGTCCTTGTCGGTGAATTTAAGTTCCGCGGCCGCATCAAATGACCAACCCGACCTCTCGAGGCGCGATGATGCTTTTCCAAAAACACGCATCTCTCCAAATCGTTTATTCGGTGGTTGGCAGGTCGCGATTCTTTTGCTGCTGGTGGGACTGTCCGGTGGATGGGCCGCTGTCACGCTTTGGATGAAAACGGGTGAAGCGACGGTCGAAATCCAGTCCGAAGTCGACGACATTACACTTGAACTGATCAAGGAGGGGCGGGTAAGCAACGAGATCGAAATCCACACCGGCAGCCAGATCAGCCGAATTCGCGTTGGTAAATACGAATTACGCGTCGCCGGCGAATCCGATCATGTTCGCGTGGATCAAAAAGGATTCTCGTTAATGCGGGGAGATCAGCGAATCGTGCGAATCACGCGAGAGGGGACGAATCCTTCGGACGTTGGGGTGCCAGAGGAGCCGAACCGTACGGACGCTGCGACCAACGCCGAAGTGGAAACAGCTCAAACGATGATTGACTCGCTTCGAGACAAACTTGGCGACGAGGCTCCGGCTGTCATCGAAGCGATCCGGATTCGTGACGCGGCTGACCAGGAAATCATGCGGATTGCGATGGGAGAGGACACCAAGGCGAGAACCAGTCGGGGGCGCACGTACCGGCAGTGGTCCGATATCGTGTTGCGTGAAACCGATCCATCAACCGTCATCGACGCGATCGATGCATTGGCCAGTTTGAGTGTTCCAGAAACCCACGCCGATACCTTCCAAACGCTGATGAAGGTCGCCCAATGGAATGAATCACGTGGGTCCGAATTCGCGTGCGATGACTACATCAGTTATTTGACGAACAAAAAGGTTCAGGAAGACCCGCAGCCGGCTGATTTTCGGGGTCGCCGTTCAGCACCCGAGAGAGACTATACCTGGGAGCGTCTCTACCCACCGGTCTCCGATGATTGGCGCGGTGTAGTAGACGCCATTCTCGCTGCAATCGCGAAATTGCCCGATGATGCGATAGACCCCATCGACGCAACGATCAACTCGGCTAGCGACGCGGCCAAGCGAATCCGGCTGGTCGAAGCAGCAAAGGATCATCACAAAGACAACGAACAACGGAACCGCTTGCTCGCCCAACGCTTGTGCCGCTCGGATCAACCTGCACAAGTTCGCGCGCTCGCCAATCATATTTGGCTTGAAAGTCTAAAGGGACCAGTCGGCAATGAACAAAGCGAAGCGTTGGCGAGCGATTCGGAGCCGTTAACCAAAGCCGTTGTCGCGACGTTACTGTCACAACAAAGATGTCCGCTGGGTCGAGAAATGGGGACGGTTTGCGGCCGGTTTATTTTGGCCGACGGCAACGGGTTCGGTCCGCTTATTCGTCGAATTGCCCTGCGGATGGTCAACGAAGGAGAATCGTTCCGCAGTACACAAGAGTTTCAATTTCTACAATCGTTGGGCGGTGAGATTGCAAAGCAATGGAACGATCAAAAGCCCAGCCTGACCGGCAGACTGATGGGCGTTGACTACATGGAAATGCTCGCCTCGGCAGATCTTTTGAATTCTGCGACGCAAAAGTCAGCTAGTGATTTCTTACATACCCTACTCGAAGAACAATTGCGGTCGAGACAGTCGATTGACGATCCAAGTGTTTTCGACGAGTCGACGATGTGGATGATGCCGAACGTGCAAGCACTCGCGGCAATTGATGGTGCGTTGCCCGCGGAACTCGATCGTTACAAGATCCAGGACGGCAGTAAACAGGCTTTGGCGTTTAAGCAATGGTCGGATCTATTTCGCGCGGGCGATCAGGATGCCGAACGCTGGATGAGTATCTGGTTGTTGCAGTTTCCAATTGAGACGATCGGAGTGGTTTCTGACGTTGTTGCAGATGGAATCCGGTCACAGTCGGTCGACCAATCAATGCGATCACGCATGATGCAAAGATCGGCGCGAACGTCAGAGGCCCAGTATCTGAGCAACGTACCTTTGGGAATTGTCGTTCCCTACGCCGCGCAACACTTGGACGACGAAAACGTTTTGCAAGCGTTAGGAGCAATGTTGGAAGTGTTTTCGAATCGGGGGCTGGATGAAATTCAATTGACTGTGCCGCTGCGTTCCCATGTCGATTCGTTCTTGAAGATGGCGGACGCCAACTCTCTGGGTTCGATGCGGGGATTGGCATTGCGGCTGGCACAACTGGGTGGCGCCGATGATGATGCGATTGCGCAGCTTGCATTGAAGCGAATCACAGCCAAGCGATCCGTCGGCGAAAAAGATCGTTGGGACGCGGCCTCGCTGGAATTGGCCTCGCTGATGGAATGCCTGGCCAATTGCGAGTCACTCAATTTGAGTCACCAGCAGATGACAAGCATTTATGATCGGTTGATGACGACTTCGTTCGCATCATTCGGTGGAGACGAAACGGGATTCGATCGATGTCTGATCGCAGCACTCGGGCTGAGTAAGTACGCGCCCGGTCCCGATCCGCGAGTCATTCGAGTGGGGCTGGGGATACACGTTGCGGGTTTTTCAGCCAATGGAGGCTCGTCTCGGGGTTTTAGATCGCGAACTCCCAGTGCCGAAGATTTGATCTGGCGCAACCTTACTCCCGGCGTTTCGACCGAAGTGTTCAAGCAAACACTTCAAACGCTCGCCGAGTTCCCGTTGGCAGACCAAGAAATCCTGGCTTCGCTGTACACAATCAGCCGGCGAGTGTCGCAATCGAGTCGTTTCGATAGTGACCCTGACCGGTTGATTTCAAATGCGATCGCAGCAGTCGAAAAAGCGATCGGCCAATCCGAAACGCCTCCCACCGAGGAAGCCCCCGCACGATAACATCACCGCCCCCAAAACTTGGACCTTGGAACTTGGAAATTGGAA
>JAGQPO010001039.1 GCA_020426665.1 Planctomycetales bacterium | reverse complement strand
GATGAAACAGCGTAAAGCTGGCACTTCCGAACATTCGAACGGGGCGACTGAAGCGAAGCTCCAAATACTCGTAAGCGCTGGTGGCATCAATCCGCCGAAAGAAAGGCAGCGCGACAAATACCGCAACAACCGCAACGACGGGAATCATGAAATTGCCGATCGCAAGGGTACAATCCTGTGAATACGCTTTGGAAGGGATCCCGGTGAACGTGAGTGAGCTGAGCATGGTGGCAAAAATGCTGCACCCGGCAGCCCACCACGGGATTTTCTTTCCACCGCGGAAATAATCTTCCGTGTTCTTGTTCTTTCGGGCGAAGTACACGCCGACACCGACCATCGCGATCAAGTAACCGAACAAGACAACATAGTTCCCCATGCCGAAGTCGCGTGTCGATCCAACGGGAACCACCTTGTAAACGCTCGGCGTCCGCACCCGTGGTCGGACTTCGCCGCTGGCAACAATCATCGCATCATTCCAGCGAACCGCGACCGTCGTGACTTGGTTGGTCGGCGTTGTTCCCGCGCTGGTCCAGGAATCGGTGATGGTGTGATAGGCAAGTGATTCTTTGATGAATCCGGGATGATCATCCTTCAATTCGTCGGCACGTCCGAACAGCGATCCGTCGTCACCGCCGAGAATAAAGATGTGGCTTTGCCCGAATCCGATTCCTGTTCCGGCCGCCACCGACCGCGGAACGTCGGCGCGCCGACGCCACGTTTGCTTCGACGGTGAATACTCCCACGTGTCGGTAAGGAATTCAATGTCATCGCCGTTCTGACGTCGTCCGCTGATCACGTACACGCAGTCTTCGAACCCGTTGTGTTGGCTGACCGTTACATTGAACGCTCGAGTCGGTCCGGGGCATTCGGGAAGCGATTCCCACTGCCAATTTTTGTAATGGACGTTGGCAAGGTCCAGACTCCACAACTGGTTCATCGCCGAAGACAACGACAGATCACTCTGACCGCCGGAAACATAAACCTTGTCGCCGACAAGTGTTGCCGAACCAAAGGCACACGGCGCAGGCAACGGCGGTACATAGCGTTTTTTGATCGCCTCCATTTGCGGATCCCACTCCAACAGAAAGCATTCCGCAAAGGCCTGGGTGGAATCCGATCCACCGATACAAACGACGCCTTCGGAAGTCGATACGCTTGCGCCGTAGGCGACCGGCCGATCAAGCTTGCCCGCTTCGACCCAACGAAGGCTTCCGTCTTCTTGGCGGGCGACAAACACGCGATCGTGCCACACCTTTTCGGTTTCCCAAATCGGCTTTGGAAAATTGGCTCCGCCGGCAACGATCAACACTTCATCCTCTGGAGTTCCGACCGCACGAGTGAACGCGTCGACTCCGACGAATGGGCCGGCGAACCCCAAGTCATCGGGAATCGGCGGCAGTTCGTCCCACTGTAGCCGGACGGCATCTTGGCCGGTTATCGTCGTACAAAACAGTAGAATGCTTAGCAAAAGGGCCGGAATACGGATCATTCGATTGGCAAAAATGGCAGGTCGCGTGATAGACTGGAGCCCAGGAGATTACCACGAAAATGCTTGACGAACCTGATCTCGAATCGATTTTTGCGAGTCCCGAGTTGCCCAAGATCGCCGAAGTGATCAATTCCAAGTTGGCGGCCGAACGACAGGCTCGGCTGCGCTTTCGGCGTGAATTGACGCCCAGCGTGAAAGCGGAGTTTATCGCAGGGGAAGTCGTGATGCATTCGCCCGCCAAGGCAAAACACTTGCGCGTGACACGGCGGCTTCTCAAGCTGCTTGACACGTTCGTTCACCAAATGAATCTTGGTGAGGTCTTTTCCGAAAAGGCTCTGATTTGTCTGACGCGTAACGATTACGAACCAGACGTGGTATTCTTTGGGGCCGAAAAAGCGTCGACGTTTAGTCCAGACCATATGGAGTTTCCGGTACCCGATTTTGTGGTCGAAGTCTTGTCGGAAAGCACCGCAGCCCGTGATCGCGGCGTCAAATTCGAAGATTACGCCCAACACGGAATCCGCGAATACTGGATCATCGATTGCGACGAAAAAACCGTCGAGCAGTACATCCTGCGCGATCAAGAGACTCGGTACCACCTTGCCCAAAAACTGGCTGGGGGCTCTATCGCATCATTGGTCGTCAGCGGGTTTGAAATCCCGGTTGCAGCCATCTTTGATGATCAAGCCAACGCCGACGCCATTGCCAACCAGTTCGGTTGATTGCGTCGTGCTTTGTTCCAACTCAGTTTTTGGGGTAGCGGAACTCGTCAAGAGTTTCGTGCTGCACTCATGAATCCTCGAAAGTCTTGAGTGGGT
>JAGQPO010001038.1 GCA_020426665.1 Planctomycetales bacterium | reverse complement strand
GTCTAAATCGTTGCGGCGACTATATTTACAGGAAAACCGTTTATGAGAAATTATTCCATCGCAGCACTTCCGGGCGACGGAATTGGTCCCGAGTGCATGGACGCGACTTTGCATGTGCTCGATCGCGTGCAGGAGGTGTGCCCCTTACGGTTGAACATTGAACGCCATGCTGCGGGCGCGGAACATTTCCTGGAGCACGGAACTGCGTTGCCCGACAAGGTCTTGCAGCGCTGTCTTGATGCCGATGCGGTGCTGCTTGCAGCAATCGGGCTGCCCGATGTGCGAAAGCCTGATGGAACGGAAGTTCAGCCCGAAATGATGATGGGTTTGCGTCGCGCCTTGGGTCTGTATGCGGCCGTGCGACCGGTAAAGCTTTTTCCTGGGGTTGATTCACCATTAACGACAGCGGCGGCGGGAATTGATATGGTCATCGTCCGTGAAAACTTGGAAGGACTGTTCGCGTCCTTTGGTGGAGGTTGCCAGTTGAATGACCAATTAGCAACCGACACGATTGTGATCACACGCGAAGGCACACGCCGAGTCGTAGAGTATGCTTTTGAGTTGTCCCGCCGACGCAATGGACGTCCGCGCGACGGTCGACGGCAAGTCGCTTGCGTTGACAAGGCGAATGTTTTCCGCAGCTTCGCATTCTTTCGAAAAGTCTTTCAAGAAGTTGCCGATCGATACCCCGATGTCGACTCCAATGCCGTGTATGTCGATGCGATGAGTTTGTACATGGTCACGTCGCCCAGTGATTGGGACGTGCTGGTGATGGAAAATCAATTCGGCGATATTCTGTCCGACCTCGGTGCGGCACTGGTTGGCGGATTGGGGCTGGGGCCATCGGCTGAGATCGGCCAGGAACATGCGCTCTTTCAGCCATCTCATGGTTCGGCTCCCCAGTTGGCTGGCAAGAATGTCGCCAATCCGCTCGCGACCATCTTGTCCGCGGCCATGATGTTGGACTGGTTGGGCCAACGATACAGTGATCCGGTAGCGAGAGCGGCAGCTGACGCGATTGACCAAGCCGTCATTTCTGTTTTAAGTGAACGCGAAATTCGAACCGCAGATCTTGGCGGAACCTCCTCGACACGCGAGGTTGCATCGGCGGTTGCCGACGCGATCTCCGTTAACCAGAAAATAGCTTTATAGACACCTCAAAAATAGATCTGCCGGTCCTCCCAATATCACCTCCCTGAATCTCGTCTTTGAGTGGAGACTTTTCCAATGCACACCTATTACAGCAATGCACTATCGTTCTTTGTCTCGTGTGTCCTGATTTTGGTCACAACCGAAGTCGGCGCGGAATCATCGCAACCCTCCGCCGAGCCCGATTTGGTGTTCGCCGAAGTCGACGGCATGGTGGCTGTCGAAGCCGAGCATTTTGTCAGTCAAACTGAAACCGCGAAGAGAAGTTTTCATCGCGTGTCGGTGGGTTCCGTGCCTGAGGTGTCTCCCGACGGAGACCCAGCCCACATCGCCGGCGCGTCGGGTGGAGCTTATCTGGAAGTCCTGCCGGATAGCCGCCGCAACCATTCCGAAGAGCTGATTAAAGGCGAGAATTTTTCTAACGAGCCGGGAAAAATTGCCGTGCTGACCTATCAGGTTCACTTTAAAGATACCGGGCGTTATTACGTTTGGGTCCGTGCCTACAGCAGTGGTTCGGAAGACAACGGTTTGCATGTGGGGATTGATGGAACATGGCCGGACAGCGGTCAGCGTCTGCAATGGTGCGAGGGAAAGAACCAATGGCGGTGGGAAAGCAAGCAGCGTACCGAAGCGGAACACTGTGGCGAACCACATAAGATTTATCTGGACATCGAAGAGCCCGGGATACACAGGATTCACTTTTCGATGCGTGAAGACGGATTCGAGTTCGACAAGTGGTTGATGACCAAAGACCGCATGTTTGTCCGCCCCGATGATGTCGGGCCGGAGTCGATTGTTTACGAGGGTCACGCCCCGGAACCGTTCCCCTTTGTTGCTGCGGCAAATAACGCAGTTCAAGTACAAGCTGGTCAGTCAAAGTCAGGCCAGGCTTCTTCGTCGGCGGTTGTTGATCGGTCGACTAGCCCCACGGTTCCTGTCAGTGATCTGCCATTGCAGATGCCGCGTGGGGAAGACGGCAATGGGAACGTGGTCATTGCCGGAGAAACCAAAGTCTGGCACAAAATCACGTTGACCCAGGCCGGTCCGTTTGCGCACGAGAAGGACAACGCACCGAACCCATTCACGGACCACCGCATGACGGTCACGTTTTCGCATGACGACGGGACTCGGTACACCGTGCCCGGCTACTTTGCTGCCGACGGCGATGCTGCGAACAGTTCAGCGGAGAGTGGTCATTCGTGGCGCGCCCATTTTGCTCCGGATCGCCCGGGCCAGTGGCAGTGGAAGATCTCGTTCCGAACCGGAGCAAATTCGGCGCTCGAGCCAAACGCAGAGGCTATGTCGCTTAAGCCGTACGACGGTGTCAGCGGCCGTTTCGAAGTAACCGAAAGCGACAAGGCGGGGCGTGACTTGCGGGCCCATGGCCGCCTCGCCTACGTCGGCAAACACTACCTTCGCCATTTGGGATCAGACGAGTACTTCATCAAGGCCGGCGCCGACGCGCCGGAAACATTGCTCGCTTTTGCGGACTTTGACAATACCATCGCAGGCAAGCCCGGCAAAGCACCGCTGAAACATTGGCAGCCCCACGTTCAAGATTGGCGTACCGGTGATCCGACGTGGCAGGGCGACAAAGGCAAAGGACTGATTGGCGCAATCAATTATCTGTCCGGAAAGGGTTGTAATGTCTTCTCGTTCTTGACCTATAACGCCGGGGGCGACGGAGACAACGTTTGGCCGTTTATTGATCGCGATGACAAACTGCATTATGACTGCAGCAAGCTGGACCAATGGGGAACGGTTTTCGACCATGGAACACGGCAAGGCATGTATCTGCATTTCAAAATGCAAGAAACTGAAAATGACGATCACTTGAAGGGGGCCGGAAATCAATCATATGTGCCCGAGTCACTTGATGGAGGAAACTTGGGTTCACAGCGACGGTTGTATTGTCGCGAACTGGTCGCCCGCTTCGCGCACAACCTTGCACTCAACTGGAACCTGGGTGAAGAAAACACTCAGACAACCGACCAGCAAATTGCAATGATCGACTACATCGCCGATCTGGACGCATACCACCACAACATCGTTATCCACACGTACCCCGACTGGCAGGACCAAGTTTACAATCCGTTGCTGGGAAATCGATCCAAGCTTACCGGTGTTTCTCTTCAAAACTCTGAACTTGAAACCACCCACGCACAAACGGTTAAGTGGGTCAATGCATCGTCTGCAGCGGGGCGACCTTGGATCGTCGCCTTTGATGAATCCGGAAGCGCGGCCCACGCACAGTGTCCCGATTTGGGATACAACGGCTTTGATGGACGAGATCGTAACGGCAAATATGTCTACGACGAAAACAAAGTCCGCAAGCAAACGTTGTGGGGACATTTGATGGGCGGTGGCGCCGGCAACGAGTACTACTTTGGGTACCAGTTTGACCAGAATGATATCGTTTGCGAAGATTGGCGCAGCCGTGACCGCAGCTGGGATTACTGTCGATTTGCGTTGTCATTCTTTCGTGATCATGAGATCCCGTTTTGGGAAATGGCAAACGCAGATCAGTTGGTGGACAATCCAGACCATGACAATTCAAAGTACTGTTTTGCCAAACCGGGAGAGATCTATCTGGTCTATTTGCCCGATGGCGGAGACCACCAGCTGAACCTAAACGATGCAAAGGGTCGGTTCACCGTGAATTGGTTCAATCCACGAGTTGGCGGCAAATTGATTGTCGGGAAAACACCTGTAATCGCCGGCGGCTCCATCGTTTCGCTTGGGCTCCCTCCCGCGGATCAAGAACAAGACTGGCTGGCAATCGTTCGCAATGAATCCATCGACCGAGAGTAATGCTTCGTCAACGTTTGATTTTGGG
>JAGQPO010001037.1 GCA_020426665.1 Planctomycetales bacterium | reverse complement strand
AGCCCGCGCGCGAACACCTCGTACTTATTCGTAACCGGATGAAACCTCCAGATTCCGCCGTCGATGAATTGCCGCCGCGACGGATCGTCCCCCGGTTTACCGACTCGCGATTGGGTGAACACGCCGTGGCATCCATAAAGCCAGCCGTCGGGCCCCCAGATAAAACTGTTTAACGTCTCGTGACGATCATTGATTCCCCACCCGTCCAACAGAACTTGGGGCGGACCGTCTGGTTTGTCGTCGCCGTCGGCATCCGGAATAAAACTAAAGTTCGGTGGAGATCCGACGTACACACCGCCGAATCCAACAGCGATTCCCGACGTAAACGTCAGGTCATCGGCAAAGGTTTTCCGAATATCAAACACGCCGTCGCTGTTGCTGTCTTCCAGAATCTGGATTCGAGTCACTTTGTCGTCGGTGTGTTCGCGCCGCGTTCGATAATTCATGTTTTCGACGACCCACAGCCGGCCCCGGTCATCAAAACAAAACGCGATCGGCTCGGCCAAGTCCGGCTCGGCGGCGAAGATCGAAACGTCGAATCCGTCGGGGATCGACATCTTCTTGACGGCCTCGGCGGGCTTCAAAAATGGCGCATCGCTGGTGCGATGCTGCTGCTTGGGCAATAACTGCTGGGCGGACGCGGACGAGGCAAGGCAGGCTACACAGATTGCCAGCACCCCGATTCGACTCGTTGTTGTAATCATCATTGGGCCGCCTCCACTTGCGTTTTCGTTTGCATGTACTTTACGAGATCAAATAAGTCACGGTGGCTCATTTGATCCAGTTGGCCGTCCGGCATCATTGATTTTTCTGACACCTTCCTTGCCTCGATGTCTTCTTTGGAAATGACGACGCGGGGTTGGTCCACGGTTTTTAACACGACGCGTTGATTGTCTTCTTCGGCCAACACACCGGTGATCAACCTGCCATCAAATGTCTGGACCAAATGCGTCCGATACCCTTCGGGAACGTCGCCGCTGGGGTCAACACTGTTGAGTAAAAAGTAGTCTAAATTGGCTCGATTCGATCCTGTTAAATCAGGCCCAACCTTGCCTCCGGAACCGTACATTAGGTGACACGCGCCGCAGGTTTTTTGAAAGACGCTTCGACCTCTGCTCGCGTCGGCTTGGTCAATCGATTCAGCCGTTAGCAGCCGTTTATATTTTTCAATCGTCTCGCGTGTGTCCTGTTTCAGCTCCGGAATCTCACCGTACACCTTTGAGAATTCTTTTCCCATGATGTCCCGCAGTGACCGGGCGACATAGGCGGGAACGTCGGCCCGTGCGACCACGTTATTCTGGATGCCCTTGATCAATTCGCCCGCATAAGACTTTCGAGTCGCAAGCGTTTCGACGATCGCGCGTTGGATCTCGCGTGATTCACCGGGGTATCGTGTCAACAAAATCTTCGGTGCATCGGGCGTCGCAATCACTCCATAGGCTCGAATCACGTCGATCCTTAATTCGTCGATCTCCAGCATAGCTTCCAAGTCGTTTGCCATCTCCACGTATTGCTGGGACACGAGCGACCCCAAAGCCGCCCGCCTTTGGGGAATGGTTGCGCCCGAATCCATCAGAGTCGTCAACGCACGCTCGGTCGCCGCCCGATCGCCAAAGATCTGGGACAACCGGTTCGCCTTGTCGCGGATCTGTCCGTTATCACTCTGCGACATCTGCTCAGCAAGCGGACTCCAGCCGTCGGGGGCTCCGACATTACGTCTGCCTTCGAGTCCCTGCAGCATACCGGTCATCAGCGAGACGCGCACCGCGTCGTCTTCGACTTGCGCGATCGTGCGGACCAGCAACGCAAGGGTCGTTCGTTCATCGGCAATAGAGGCCGAAGGCAATGTCGCGTAATAAAAAACAGCGGACAACACCAAAATGCGTGCCAGCCGGGAAGCAGGTTCAATCAATATCATTGGCGTAAATAGATTCAGTCGTAAAGTTGCAGTCAGATCGATTAAGAATCCACAGAGTTTAACCGCTCAAGGACTGACCCGTGTGAATGGCTTGCGCAAAAGCCCGAGTGCGTCGTCTGATCCTTCAAAAAATCAGCCGCGCGTGCGTACAAGTCCCTTGTTGGGGTATGTCGCACAGGCCACATTGTAGCATCGCCGGATCTCGAATTTGCTCGCGATCTCGCTGCGTTTTTTCGTCGACACTCAACGAACAGTCATGCCTGAAATACTTCATCGATTGGTGCTGGTAGCGTCCCTGTTGGCTCTGCTGGGGTCCCACCAAGTCAGCGATGCACAGGACGACCAGCCCGACGTTTCGGCTGAAACTGAAATTCGAGATTTCTTTCGAGAGTTCGAATCGGCGACTCGCGACGAAACGGCAGAGCGACTAATGAAAGCGTTTGATTTCCAGACGTTCGTTGACGCGGTGATCGATCAGTCCGGTGTAAAGCTGCCTGACGTGGTGAAGAACCAGCTTCACACGCAGGTTGCGGTCATGACACGTCGCGAGTACGAGGCACTTGATGACCGATGGACGCGGCACAAGATTGTCAACATCCTTTGGACCGCGGACAAAGAAGTCGCCGAAGTGTTTGTCCGCCATTGGTCCGAAGATCTGACAACGTGGCGGACGATTTATTATTTGAAGCGAACCGACCAAGGTTTGAAAATCTTTGATTGGATGGACCTGGCGCTTGGCTTTTCGACGGTTTCCTTGACAGCCGCCATCATGAGTGACGGTGCGGAATCGAATTTCCCGCCGCAGTTGGCCCGTGGAATGCAACATCTGTTTCGCGCGATGATGGCTTTGATGGAAGGCGACCAGGCGGCGGCATCCGATTGGCTTGAAAAATCAACGGGGGCCGCGATTTCGCCGGTCCTTGAAGCGCTGCGCTGGAATCTGAACGCAGCCGTCAGTCTCGAATACGAACCGGTTTACGCCCTGGAATGTGTCGACAAGGTCGAAGCGTTTAACGACCGGTTGATCATGGCGTCGTTCATGAGAGCATCCGCGCACATGCAGTTGGGAAATTACGAAAAGGTGGTGCGATACGCGCAAGACTATCTTGACCAATACGGCGCCGACGCCGACACGTTTTACGCATTGGGGGTCG
>JAGQPO010001036.1 GCA_020426665.1 Planctomycetales bacterium | reverse complement strand
CCAATCCGATTATCAAGATGATCAACAAACGGGGAATTCACGTTCGGCGTCGGACATTGTTGGTGATGCAAGTAACCCGGCATTTTTCATGCAGTTTGATGACGGCGGAACAGCCGGCACGCTGACCGATGGTAATCTTCTTTTTCGTGTCCGCCTCGGTGCCGCAGGTGGGAATTCGACACCCGCATTTGATCGCAATCTGTTTGTCGGGCTTGATGGCGACGGCAACGGGTCGTTGGACCTGTACCTTGGCGTTCACAACCAGGGATCCGCGGACGAACTTGGAATTTATGGTCCCGGCACCGATCTGAACACTTCGCCAAATACGACCAGCATCACCGGTCCGCTGATGACTTTCGCTGAATCGCCAACGAACTACTCTTTTACCAGTGTCGACACCACGGACCTGGACATCGATGCCGATGGAGAGCTGGACTATTTCCTTAGCTTTGCGATGCCCTTCCAATCGGTCGTGGATATGATGCTGGCCGAATCCGGCATTGCAATCGACCAGTATACGGCGTTCGGTTTTGTCATGGCGACGGCGACACAGGACAACTCATTCAACCAGGACATCAACGGGTTGCCAAAGTCGTTCAGCAAATCCGCAACATGGACTTCGCTGGGCGCGATTTCCATTCCACTCGCCCCCGTCACGGCGGTTCCCGAACCGAGCACGTTTGCGTTGCTAGGAATGTTCACGTTAACATTCGTGACAGCTAGACGACGCCGCAGGAACAAGTAAGTCGTTGATCGCTCCGTCGATCAACACGTCACGATCGCGGAGCGACCAGCGACTAACCACTACGGTTTCCAGTGCTCGTCAAAGAAACCGGCCGCCTGGACCTTTCCGGGGTCTCGCATTGTCGCGCCATCCTTGATGTTGATGATCGCCCAATCGGGCAACTTGGGCGTTTGCCGAGCATTGTTCAAGTAGTCATATTCACGGAACGTGAACCCGCTGTTGAGCACAATGTACCGATCCGGATTGGCCGGATTGGGGTAAACCATCACGACAGCGTGATCGCTGCGCGGAAAGGTTTTGTCGGCAAGTTTGATCGAGTTTTCGGTCCATTTAACGGGTAACGCATCCGCCAGTCTGGCGATCACGGAATTGGATTGTGGGTCACCGAACAAGATTAAATGGTGATCGGCAATCTGTTCTTTAGTGAGTTCGCGGTCAATGACGGATTGCACGTCGCCGCGAAAGTGATTCCGCCAATGCAATTGTGCGTGATGTGATTCAGCATCGGTCCAAGTCTGAAACGCCGGATCACTGCTTTTCCCTGAGGGCAACACGAACAAAAACGAGTCCATGAATGCGTCGTCGATGGGTCCCTGCAATCCGGGCCTTTTGCGCAACTTGACGTCGGTCCGTTCCACCGGAGCCCAATGCCCATCTTTCAATTCACACTGAAATGTCCACGAGCGATCGGAACGAATCGGACCGCCGACTAGAGTATCACCGTCAATGGCGACCGCTGGACGCGAGGGAATCGATCCCTGCCATTGGCCAGCGGCAAATTCGAGGCGAAGATGTGAAACATTCTCGGTGGACACTTCGACGACTGATTTGTCCTCATCGGTTTTGATCTCAGCCAACACATGCGATGTTTTCCAATGCTGTTTCAATCCTTCGACATGGACCCAGTGCATGCGGTTGTATCGCAGCGTCTGCGTCGTGAAATCGATCCGTTGCGGAACGTCGGCACTGGCCAAAGCGGCAAGTGAATCCATCCTCTGTTCAATTTCCAGTTTCGAATCTTCATGGATCTGGTGCGCAGTTTGTGGCCCTATCACATGCAACATTTCGATGCCTTGGTCCGCCAATGACTTTTCCATCACGTCGGCGGCTTGCTTTTGACGATCGATCTCGCCACTGTAGGCAACCGTCGGACATTGAATCAGGTTTCTAGACCAATGGGGACAGTCATACAGCCGCCAGAGCGTACGTTGGTAATCGGGCGTAGATGACAGGTCTTCTCCCTGGAACGATTTTAAAAACTCGGGCGTCTCCGAAAAACCAGCACCTGGATTGGCAGCAAAGAATCGATCGGCATAGTGCGTCGCGAACTGCCAACATGCGGCGCCGCCCATCGAAAAACCACGTACGCTGGTGCGTGCCGAATCAACCGGCAGATGACCGCTGACGTGCTCCAACCCCTCCAGTACATCAACTTCGCCGGCGAATTTGAACGCGTTGCTGTACCGTCCAAATGGATGCAGAACAAACGTGTCTCGCGGCGTGTATTGCCCCGCCGAGCTGCGCCCTTTGTCCAGGAAATTAACCTCACTGAGCGTTTCTCCGCGACCGTGAAACCAAATATCCAATCGCCTTGGGCGAGAATCGCCATGTGTGTAACCCGGCGGAACGACCAACGCATAAGGCTGGTACGACGAATCGATCCTGGATCGATAACCCCCGATGATCAATTTCTGCTCCGCGCCGTCACCAATGCCAACGACATTCGACCAAACCGGCGTCACTTCGGCGACTTCGATTCGACGCATCGCCTCGTCCAGCAATGAGACCGCGCTCTCATATTCGCGCGGTTTGTAAAACTGGTTCAACTCCATCGCCATTTCAACGGCGCGCGGAAATACCAGTATCTCTGGGGCGAGACTTTCCAGCGCCGAAACGGTTCGCTGGAATTCGGCCTTCTGCCACGCTTTAGCCGACTGCGCGTCGGACGCTGACTTTGCGACCAGATCGGCCCAAGCGGTTCGGACGGCCTGGCATCGGTCGGTCAATTGCTGGGATTGTTCGGCCGTTAGCTCTGTTCCAGGCGGAGGGATCGGCCGCACGGTTTCGGCGTTGTTGTCGGCGGGTCCATCCGCGAAGGCCAACCCTAAGAGTGTGATGAATAATATGGCCGAAAGAGCGGCAGGAAGCTTGGCGTACTGTACGAGTTTCACGGTGGTTGCCTGGAAGGTGGGGAATCGTAGGTGGGAACTGATTTTACATGCCGGCGCAGCGAAAGTGGAAAGAGTTCGGAAACCGCATTCGGTGTTTCCGAGGCGCCGGCGTGCCGATTTCAGCAGGCCTATTGCGCCAACACCACTTCGGCCCACATACTGGGATCTTCGGTGACAGGATACTCTGGTCCGACTCCAAGCGTTTGCCATCCCAGTTCACGGTCGATTACCGCATAATAAAACGCCAGCCGAGATTGATCGGAGGGATCAAACCCGGTCATTGCAGACGCGGGGATCAATCCGCATAGCTCGTAACCGTCGTGCCGTGCAAACGTTTTGATCAACAGTGCATCGGGCCCGATCGGTTTCGGGTTGCCGCGCGCCCTGTTGATTTCGATCAGTGATGCGACGGGGCGTTCTCGACGCGGACCGCCTCCGGCGGGCATAAACAAAAATCGATGGCAATACTGAGTCGCGCGGTGAATGTTGGGGCTGCATCGTGTATCCAACCACAGATGAAACCCATCGCTTTCATCCAGACGTGTATCACGACACCAAGGCAATTGGCGTTTTCCGTTAACCAAAACGTGGACGCCGATTCCTTCCTCGGACCAACCGATGCGAACATCGGCAAAAACCTTACGTCCACCAAGGGCACCGAACGATGGCAGACGGCAGCTTTCCGGCAGTTTCAATCCCTTGGAGGTCCATTCCAGTTTCTCTTTCCGAATCTCGACTTCGAATCGAAACAGAAACGTGGGATCAATAAACTCCGTCGACTTGGATTTTGGCTTGGGATTGAGATTGGACAAAGGATTTTAGGTTGATGAAGGCTTGATGATTGTCGTGATCGCGTCCAACGCGATTCGCAACGATTTGGCTGCCATGACGAAGTTCGTGTGTCCGCTGACTTCCGGCTGGATCTCCTCGTAAAGTTCAGTGGCCTTTCGAAGTCGCGACAATTTCTTCTTTGCCATTTTCAAATAGGTCGCGTCGTCTTGCACGGATTCAATGGGACCGACCGCCAGAATGAAATCGTAAATGTCACGGACGACGCTGCGCAATTCATCATCATCTTCAGCTTCGTCAGCATGTTTTAGAAACGTGCGGACCATCCAAAGATGCGCGACTTGCCGATCAATCGCAATCACCAAGTCGCGTGCATTAGACTCTGGCTCGCTCATCTCACGTGGTTTCGACGTTCGATTCGGCGGGATCGCCCTCGGACGTCGCTGGATCAACCGACGCGGAATGATCGCCGACGGACGCGGCAGGTTTCGCCGGCGCGTGGGCGTTCGGCGTATTCATTGCCACAAGAACGACGCCGCAAACGGTCAACACCATACCGACCCACAGCAGGGGATTGATTTCCAGTGGTCCGTGCCCACGCAATCGGGTGATCGTCACAATGGCGGTGACCGAAACGGCGCCGCCAAAAACAATCGGCATAACCAACAACGCATTGCCACGGCTGGTCATCATTGCGGTGGTCAGACACAACGCCCCGAACGCCCCGAGCGAACCGGCAAGGAATCCCCACTTGGCGGTTGCAAAGTGCGACATCCCTTCGACACCCGGCACCGCCGCGGTGTAGCTGAAACTGTCCCCTTTGACCTTCATCATCGCCAACCCGCCGATGATCGCGATCACCAAATACGCGATGCCGATGAACACATAAGGCTTAAACGGGGTCCAACCGTCAGGCGGCAATAAAGGTTTTCCGTCGATACGAGGCGTTTGCGCGTTACCGATCGTGGGGCCGTAACAGCCCCAGAAAATTGCGGTGCCGAGGGCAAATAGGATGGGAATCAACATTTTGTTCATGAAAACCTCTGCGGAATTGCCTTGTTGGTTGTGTCGTTCATCAAATCTTGTGAAGGAAATGACAGATATCACCGTCCTTCATGATGTACTCTTTTCCTTCGATACGCAGTTTACCGGCTTGGCGAATCTCTTTTTCGTTGCCGTAGGTTTCAAGGTCTTCCAGAGTGTAAACTTCGCAGCGAATGAAGCCTTTTTCAAAGTCGCTGTGAATCACGCCGGCGGCTTGCGGCGCAGTCGCGCCGACGGGGACGGTCCAAGCCCGGACCTCTTTTTCCCCTGCAGTGAAATAACTTTGCAGTCCAAGAGTTTTGTAGGCGGCCTGGGCGATCGTGCAGAGCGCGGGAGCTTCCAGACCGACATCGGCCAACATTTCTTCGCGGTCCGCTTCGTCCAATTCGGCCAATTCCGCTTCTAATTTCGCGCTCACGCAAACAACATTCGCGCCCGATGCTGCGGCGTACTCGCGGACTTTCATGACCAGAGGGTTCTTGCCCTCCAAATCTGATTCATCGACGTTGGCGACGTATAAAATTGGTTTGGCGGTCATCAATCCAAAACTGTGGATCGATTTGGCTTCGGCATCGGTCAAGGTCAACGTCCGAAGCGGTTGTTCGGATTCCAAATGGGCGTTGCATTTTTCAATCGCTGCGACTCGGATTTTTGCTTCTTTGTCGCCGCTTCGCGCCGTCCGCTGTGCTTTGGCCATCGCGTTTTCCAAAGTCTGCAAGTCAGCCAAAACGAGTTCGGTTTCGATCGTGTCGATGTCGGCAATCGGGTCGACGTTGCCGGCGACATGGACCACGTCCGGGTCTTCGAAACATCGCACGACTTGAACAATCGCATCGACCTGGCGTATGTGGCTCAGAAATTTGTTGCCCAGCCCTTCGCCGTCGCTGGCCCCTTTGACGATCCCCGCGATGTCAACCAACTTCAACGCCGCCGGAACCACCTTTTGGGGCGTGATGTATTTCGTGATTCGGTGCAACCGTTCGTCCGGAACGTTGACGATTCCCTCGTTCGGTTCAATCGTACAGAACGGATAATTTTCGCTCTGGGCGGCGTGTGAACTGGTCAGTGCGTTGAACAGCGTGCTCTTGCCGACGTTAGGCAATCCGACGATCCCGGCTTCCATGGCTTCATTCAATCAAGGGACGTGTGTGAAACGGGACAGCCTATCATCCGCGCGCAAGTTTTCGTAGGCCACAGCGTTTCGCGGGGCCGGCAAGTCTTCCCAGGCGGAAAAACCAGGCTTTTACCCGGCCCAGAAGTGTTCCGACGCCAGTTTTTCCTGGACGATCCCGGTCTGACCAGTCGAAACCATAGATTCGCACGAGGCGAATCCTGGTTCACGGAAGAAACTGGCCCAATCTCTCTCGGCGGCCAACCTTCCCCGAGAGAGGAAACTCTATTTTCTCTCGATCCCCAGGTTTTCGCGTGCGACGCTTGACTCTCGGAGCGCTGATTATTGGTGGTGGAACCTTACTGGCGTTGCCGTTCCGGCGCCCGGTCGTCCCGGACCCGTCGCCTGTTGATGGCCGCAATGGCCACTCGCAGTCGACATATTTGGACGACCAATCGTTGGATCTTCTGGTTCAAGAAGTCACCGCAGATGTAAAAGTCCCCGTGGTTTTCCATCCCCACACCGATTACGTGCCCGCCGCCAACGTCACCGCAAATCGCCAATTACCGTTGAGCTACGAGGATTTAGCGGTTCCAGTCGACCGCGATCCGATCTACGAAAACCGCTTCAACGCCACGGCCAGTGCCGCGTCAAAGTCCGGCAATGCCGAACAGTCACGACGAATCGCTCAGCTGGAACAAGTCTTTGCGAATACCAAATTTGTAGATGAGTCGATCTCCGCCCTGCAAACCGGATCGGAGACGACAAAGGCAATCCCAGGTGACGGGAAACAGTGGATTTTCCAAGACGGCGGTGACGTCGGCGGCAATGAAGTTTCGGGTTCGATCGCCGCCGGGTCCCCATCGCAACACCAATCCCCGCTCCGGCATGACGCGTCCCGACGCGCCGGAACACAATTGGCGAGTTCGGAATCGTTGCTCAAATTCTCGACCGCAGACAACTCGATCTTAAAGCAGTTGCCTGCGCCGAACGATGCCTCCGATTCAACGGATTCGCCACGACAGCGCCAGTGGATTCGCCAACCCGATTAGTGGTCTCGTCAATCGTTTCCAGATTTCATCGGTTCATCCCTGGTGATCCAATTAAACATTCCATTTCGTCGACGATTTCGGGGTAGCAAAAATCATCGATAGATTCGATAACCTCGCCTGTTCGTTGAACGCTTCGGCGAATCGCTTTCCATCCCCCGTTGCCGCCCCACGTCTTGGACTATCGATCAATCATGAGCGGACATCAACGCGGCCCCCTTGCCGCGCTGATTCGATGTGGCTTGTTGGTTGCGACGGTTCCGTATCGAATCGTGGTTCAGTATCGCAATCGCAACTTTGATCGCGGACAGCGTATCGAAAACTGCGGTGTCCCGGTGATCAGTGTTGGTAATTTGACCACCGGCGGTACCGGAAAAACTCCGATCGTTGCATTTTTGGCGAAATGGTTTCGCGCCCGCCAAATCCGAGTCGCCATTGTCAGTCGCGGTTACGGGCGCGGCGACGCCGACGAAAATGACGAAGCCGCCGAACTGCATCAGCGATTGCCGGATGTTCCCCATGTCCAAGACCCTGATCGCGTCGAAGCGGCTCGCATTGCCACCGAAGAACTTGAATCGCAACTGGTCTTGATGGACGACGGGTTCCAACATCGCCGGCTCCATCGAGATTTGGACATTGTGTTGATCGACATGACGTGTCCATTTGGGTTCGGCCATTTGCTGCCGCGGGGACTGTTGCGAGAACCGATCCGGAACCTGCGCCGCGCCGACGTCGTGATTTTGACGCGTTGCGATCAGGTGACACCGGAACAAATTGATCATGTGGTCGCAACCCTACGAAAATTGGATGACGACGTTTTAGTTCTGCGCTCAACTCATCACCCCAGCGGATTGCTAAAACACCCGTGGACAATTCTTTCGATTGATGAATTGGTTGGAAAGCGAGTCGCCTTGGTCAGCGGAATCGGCAACCCGGCGGCATTCCGCAGGACGGTCGAGAGTGTCGGAGCAACAGTGGTTGCTGATAAAGCCCTTCCCGATCACGTCGCCTATGACCGTGAAACCGTCGAACAACTAAGGCGATGGGTCGCGGGTCTGGATGCCGTTGAAATGTTGGTTTGTACACAAAAGGATTTGGTAAAACTGCAGACCGATCGAATCGCCGGCGTCCCGATGGTTGCACTGACCATTGAGGCAACGATTGAGTCGTCCGATGAATTTGAAACACGGCTCAGTCAAATCGCGAGCGCATGTCCCGAGTAACGGTTCGCAGGCATCACACGCTAGCCGGCACGCGAGTTGTGGTCAAAAAATGAGAGGTCGAAAAATAGTGAGTCATCTGCGTAGGTCATGCTGTGCATGA
>JAGQPO010001035.1 GCA_020426665.1 Planctomycetales bacterium | reverse complement strand
AAATTGAATCTGGACAAAGCACTAGAGCGTTATTCATTATCAGACGGAATGTCGCCGGACTCTCCGTGGCCGGTTCAGACGACCTCGGAGAGTTCGGCGACAAAGTACGAGACTATTGAAAACGCTCTAAGCGTCGATCGGCCAACGGTAATCCGCTTGGTTTCGGAAACCGTCCAGGCGAATGGTCCCGTCCGGATCAATCTCCATCAACGAATAGCCGTTGTTCTCTTTACCAGACCCTTCGACCATTGCGACCAGCGTGCAGTAGTGAATACCGTTGATGTCCTTCAAGTCATTTTGGTGGCTGTGACCTTGGAAGACGGCAAGCACTTTACCAGACGACTGCAGAATCTCTCGCACGTCTTCGTTATTCTTGACGCCGTGATTGTTTTGAACGTCCAATCTTTGATGTGCGAAAACAATTGTTTTCTTTTGTGTTACGGACAGATCTGATTTCAACCAGTCCAATTCTTCGGGCGGAAGGTTTGCGTCGGTCCATTTGAAGTTCTTTCTGCCGTATGGCTGCCCATCGCTGCGGAAGCAAGAATCGAGCACGACAAAATGAAAACCACCTCGATCGAATGAATAATAGGAACGGGGTTGTCCAACGGCCCCAAGAAATTCCTCCTTTTGAAGTGTGTCGACACAGTGATTTCCGAGTACATAGTGGCGGTCATCACAAATTGCTGAAAACGATTCGTTGATCGTCCTCAGGTAACCTTGCTCCGTCGCGACGGAGTCTGCCGCGTCGATTAAATCGCCCAGTTCAACGATAAACGCTGGCGGGGATTGGCCAAACCTGTCGGCCGCTTCAGCCAATTTATCCGGCGTTTCCCGATAATGCCGCGATCCGGCCGGCGGCTTATCCGCATAATGCAGGTCCGTCACCAGTCCGATGCGCAACGTGCCGGCGTCCGCGCCCGCGGTCGAATCGTCAGCCGACAAAGTACTTTGGCTGACGCCGGCTCCGGCCAACACAAGCATGCCACCCTTTAAGACCGCGCGGCGGCCCACACGTTTTGGTCCGTCAGCATAATCATCGGTTGCGCGACCCGACACAGACCACAACGTCTCTGCGCATAGCGTTTCTGAGTGCAGAGAGTCTGAGCGCAGGCATTCGGTTTTGATCATTCGTTTGACTGGGGCAAGAGCTCTAAAACTGCTAAGACGGCTCGATGATCCGACGCGACCGATTCGTCCAGGACGCGGGTTTCGATGACGGACCACCGGTCGATCGGTCGGTAGAGAATAAAGTCGATCTGGCGCGACGGTTTCCCGACGGGAATGGTGGGTAACGGAGTCGCGTTGGTGCAGGTCCATTTGGTTTCTAACCGAGTCAGTGTTTCACTGTCGACGACATCATTCAAGTCACCCGCCAGCAACGCGGGTGCATCGAGTCGTTGTTCAATCAGTTGGTTGATGGCATTTGCCGATTGACTTCGTTCCCGGCCATCACGCCGGTGGTCCAAGTGAGTCGCAAACAACAGGATCGGCTGGATCGCCGACGAAACGTGTATCTGTGTTTCGATAACTCCACGTTGCTCTCCATTATCAAGATTCGGCAATTGGTGGTTTTCGTGGCGCGAGATTGGAAAACGCGACAAAACAGCGTTTCCGTAATGGCCGCCTTGCAGTTCGATGTTTGCCCCAAAGACGACATGCATCTGCGTCAGACGCGCGAGCTCGGTCGGTTGGGCAATGCCGCCGGTTCGCTTGGCCTTGTCGTCCACTTCTTGCAAAGCAACCAGGTCGGGGTTGACCGACTGAATGACACCGGCAATACGCTCCAGATCCAGTTTCCCGTCGACACCTTCGCCGTGATGAATGTTATAGCTGAGCACGCGCAACCGCACCGGTTGGCCCGCACCGGCAGAGGTCGAAAATAGAATAGCGATCCAAATTGCATACCGGTATGGCTTGAAAATCATGGCGTTGGCAAAGTTTAGCATCGAGCGGATAACGGGTGTCACGGATTGCGAACGTTCCATTTCGGATTGTCGAGTCGCCGGTCAAAAACAAAGGGCTGGTCGGCTTGTCCGGTGACGGTGACCTGAACCGGAGGATACGAACCATCGACGGTATCCAATTGAACGCGGGTGACGTTGTCGGCGTATTTACCGGGTTCGTTGATCCAGTTGTGACCGTCGGCGTGCAGATACAGCACCGGCTTGCCGAATTCTCGTGCCGATGCCGCGAACGAATTTAGGAAGTCGCCGACGTTTGCAAAGGCGCTCGCCTGGGCAAAGATCACCGCCGAATGAATCTGATCACGATGGCCGACCAATTGCCGATCAATCCACTCGCCGTTCTGTTGTAATCGCCTCGTCCACTCCTGGGGATCGTGAATCTTGCCGCCGACTTTGTTGATTCCGATGAAGAGAACCTTGTCTAACACGAACGCGAAATTTTCGGGGCGCACCATTTGTCGTCCGACGCGGTCAACACCGACAGGCAGTCGCCAGCGTTCGTCGAAAAAGAGAAAGTGTTTTTCCCAGTATTCCCAATGTCGATCGGGATCAACTTGATCATTCCATTCGTTGTCGCCCGGAACGATGAAGGTCGGGATTCGATTTCCGTCGGCAAGTAGACCGGCCACGATTTCGTACTGAGATTCCGGCCAATCTCTGACCTTGCCGGTCACGATGTCCCCACAGTGGACGATAAACCGGCTGGTCGGATCAATGTTTTCAAGCCGAATGTATTCTTTAAGTGCCGATTCTGCATCGGCCGAATACGGCCCGCACCCCATCGCGGTGAACACGACGGGTTTGGTCGGCTGGGCCTGAACACGGGCAAGAAACAAACTGCCGTCGGCACCGCGTTTTTGGGCGTCTTCGTTCACGTTGCCTTCGCCGACGGTGACCCATGAACGGTCGGTGGCGATGGACGCAACTCCAAAATTACCCAGCGTCGCACCGCGTTCCGGAACCAGGATCTTTTCGGTCGACCGAATCACGTGCAAACGATCCGGATCAACTTGTGCGACAAACAATGGAGCGCGATGGCGCATGACATGATCGTTGCCGGCGCCACGGCGTGTGTAAACCAAGAACAGACCATCATTGACGACCATCCAGTGTGCCTGGGTGTTGTAACTGCCCAGCTCCTGTCCGTCGTCAAAAGTCCAAGCCTTGATCGGCCGAAAATCGAGTCCGTCGTCCGAAACGGTGACGTATGCATCCAAGTCATTTCGAAGTGTCAGATAATAGTGATCATGATGCTTGACGATCGAGGGTTCATAGAGACCACGTTTGACATCATGTCGAAGAATTTCGCCATGTTGGAGGTACGTGATCTTTTCTCCGTCAAAGCTGCATCGAACCACAGTTGTTGCAAAGGGTGCGCCGGTGTCTGTTCCGATATAGAAGGGCAGCAGAAGGGTCCCGTCATCTTCGACGATCCACTGGGCACAAGCACTTCTGGCAAAATCAAACTCATTGCCGGCGGGCATTTCCAGACGCTTCCAACGCGACCACGAACCATCGCGATCGCGGATGGCGTAGGCAGTTTGATTGGAGCGCGGTTTGTCTTGCAGTTGCGCGCCGGCGGCGTCGTATCGAACTTGCGCGCCGATGGCAATGAATTTTCCGGTCGGTTGATGAAACCCCGGTGTTACGTCTGCCACCGCGACATTCACTCCGTTGGGTTCGCTGACCCAATCTAATTCGGCATGACGTGTTGGACCAATCCATGACTTTCCAAAGTCGCTGGTTTGCATGGTGCTGAGACCCGAATAGTGGTCCGACCGCCCGAGATGTTTTTGGACGGTCATCACAATCTGGTGACCGTCTCCGATCGCCAAACGAGGATGGAACCACAACGACCCGTCGTCCGCACTCTCGCGTTTCATTACCGTTTCAAGCGATACGTCAATCGGCACCAGTCGCGTATTCGGCGTCCAGATCGAGCGCATGGTTTTCAAGATCACCTTGGCGATCTCTGCGTGGCCGATCGCGTTGGGGTGACACCCATCGGTTGTCCAATCGAGCAGATTGGTTCCGAATTTTTCGGCCTGAGTCCAGTGCTGGAAATGATCAACCAGCGGCACATCATTGGTATCGGCAACCTCGCGACAGGCAACGACAAAGCTAAACAACGATTCATTGGGATTGACACCAACTCCATTGCGCGGAGCATCTGCCGCCCAACGGGGCGGTGTCATCAAAATCGGTTCGATGCCGTGCAGCAAAAGTCGTTCAACAATCGACTGCAGGTTCTCGCGATAGGCCTGTGGAGTGATACGACTTGTCGATTTACCGGGATCAATGTAGCTGTCATTGGTTCCGTACATGACCAGCACAAATCGCGGCCGTTTGGAGATGACATCCTGGTCAAGACGCTTTAGCGCCTGATCGGATCGTTCCCCTCCGATCCCGACGTTCAGAACACGTTGCCCATGCTCCTTTCCGATGATCGCCGCGAACGTTTGGTTTTGATTAACACCGGAGCGAACGCCTTTCGTGATCGAATCCCCGAGCACAACCACAGTCGGATTCTGCGAAGGGGTGGGCTGATCCACAGGAACCTGTTGACCGGTTGCATGCCCGATGGCTAACGCCAGATGTAAGGCGGTGGCCAAGCAGAACACCAAGCTTACGATCGGTCTTGGCCAATGCCGGTGATTTGTCGCGGGTAAAAACATCATGGGTTGGCGGACCATAAATTTGAATGCAGGATGTTTGCGAAGGCGAGATATGGCTAGCATAACCAGGGGTGAATGTAAAAATTGGTCTCCGGAGCGGTATTTGTAAGTTCCGGGTACTGCCCACCCCGCATCTGATAATGTCAAGTCATGCCCGCAACCGCGTCACGTATCTCTTGCTAAGCCATCTGTTAAGGACTGGGCGAAAAAAGCGTCCGTCAATCAATATGACTGACAATCCAAGTGACTCTCAACCGAACAATCCCTTGCATGGCGTCACGCTGTTGGCAATGCTGGAACATTTGGTCGAATTATACGGTTGGGACGATCTGGGTGCTCGAATCGATATTCGATGTTTTGTTCACGACCCCAGCATCAAATCGAGTTTAAAGTTTCTGCGCAAAACCGATTGGGCGCGGGCGAAGGTGGAGCGGTTGTATTTGAAATCGATCCGCGATGGTAATCGAGTTTCCGCCACAGAGAAGCCGCGCAACGATATCGGCAACGATAACACGAACAACGGAATCGATGCCAAGATCACAACGAGAAAATTCGACCCGACACCGTGGGACCGATAAACGTGTCTTGGCAAAGCTGTTCACCGCCAGTAGGAAAACGAGAATTTGGTCCTTCGCTTACGCACTTTGAACGCAAATGGCACGGGTTTGGAACCAGGGTGCCGGAAACCGTTGGTGTTTAGCCTTTAGGGACCGTCCAGCTTAGCTGGACCCGCAACAACGCGTTTTGAAGCGATTTTAACGGGCCCGAACGCGTGAGTTCTGAAGTTGCGCTTTTGTAGCCCGGAGGGCGGTACAGGAATTGCCGTCGGCGTAAGCCTCATCTATCTACATGGATTTGCCAGCATTTACAGGAACTGGGTTTTGCGGTTCTTCCGGCGATTGGTCGGAACTTTGGATTCGTTTCCGTTTTGAATTGTAGGGGATGCAACGTCTGTTGTCGTCCATCTTACTTAAGACCCAAGA
>JAGQPO010001034.1 GCA_020426665.1 Planctomycetales bacterium | reverse complement strand
GTTTTGCGGCAGCGATCACCGGCGCAATTCCGACGCCACGTAAGGCATTCGTTACCAGGTTCAAGTGATCGATTTTGGCGACGGCATCTTCTATTTTCTGAACGCGGCCTAAATGCCCGACATGATATTGTGGCATGGCGTTATTCCATCGTACGACCCGCACCAGCGTCGGCTCACCGCTCATCCCGATCAGATCCGCTAGCTCACCACGCACCAGCTCGATGATCTGTTGGTCGGACTGATTGAGCAACTCGGGCTGTACCGCGCCGCCGACGAAGACACGAATGATCGTGTGATCTGACGGACAACGGATCGGATACTTGTGACTGGCGAAGCTGGCGGCCAGGATCTTGCGATGTTCGATTTGGGGAACGACAAAACCGAACTGACGGGGCAGCCGTTTGATCTGGGATTTCCGCACGCACAACACGACAATTGCCGTCGAAGCCGTCTGGATTGCATCCAATCCCTCGGCGGCTAGACGGCAGGCGTCTTGAACCGCGGGACTAGAGACCTGATTCAGCAAGTTGGCGGACACCGCCGAGGGTGTTGCCAGCACCACTTCGTCAAAGCTTTCCGTTGTTTCACCCAGATCAACCTTCCATTGACCGTTGCCATCGGGTTCGTATTGCAGCGAACGAACCTCCGCATTGGTCCGAATCGATTCCGCTCCGATCCCCGCCGCGATCGCGTCGATGAATTGTTGCATGCCGTCAGGAAACCCGCGAAATTTTTCGTATCGCGCCCCTGTGCTGTTCCGTTCGGCGACGTCTTTGTTTTCCCGTCGGCGAACCAATGTCGCCTTTGCCAACGAGCCGTGCTGGTTGACCATATCGACCATCGGCGCCATGGTCGCGTTCAAGCTCAATTTTTCGATATCGGCCGTATAGATGCCGGCGACCAGGGGCCCCACCAGCCGATCGAGCACCTCGCAGCCCATCCGATGTCGCACAAAGTCTGCAACGCTCATGTCACCCGAAGCGTCACACTGTTCCGGTCGCGGCCGGCCCACAAATCGCTCCGCCAGAAATCGCAGTTTCCCCGGAATGGACAGCAGCGGTGTGGTAACCATTTGCCACATCTTCGTCGCTCGCATCAGGACAAATCCGTCGGGAATCGGCACCAGTTTGCCTCGGCGCACGATCATCGCGCCGGCCTTGTCCACATCCGGAACCATCAATTGATCCTCGATGCCCAGATCACGACACAATTCCAACGCGGCGTCGGGTTCGGTCGCAAACATATCGGCGCCGTGGTCGATCACAAAGCAACCGTGCTCGGGCAGGTCGACGCGTTCGGTCCCGATCACACCGCCCAGTCGCGGCGACGATTCGAAAAGTGAAACTTCGGCGTCAGATAAGAACCGTTTCAAATAGAAGGCCGTGGCCAGTCCCGAGAGCCCGCCACCGATCACTGCTATACGTTGATGCATCAAACCCCTACTTCGCTAACGAACTTTCCTGGAACGGTGTCCCGGTCCCGCGGCCCCAATACGACAGCGGTGACCATCCAAGTTGCGCCTCGACCGCCCACCGTTGATGTCTCTGCCCGCGGAATCAGCGTGAAGCGTGGCGTAACCTTCCAGCTTGCACTAATCGGAAACACCGACAAGGGCAAACAGGATGCCTGCCCCACGGTAAGAGTTGACCAGTGGCTGGGAACCGGCCTTATCGATGGGCTCTATTATCGCCCTGAACCGCTGGGTCGGCTGGACCCGCCGGGACGACCTGATCCGCTGGGAGGACCGCTCGACCCTGTGGGCCGACTCGAACCGCTGGGCGGACCGCTCGATCCACCCGGAGGGCCACTGAATCCGCCGGGTCGGCTCGAACCCCCGGGAGGTCCACTTGAACCGCCGGGAGGTCCACTGAATCCGCCGGGCCGACCTGAACCGCTGGGCGGGCCGCTGGACATGCTAGGACCGGACATGCCAGGACGCCCTGATGACATGCCGGGCGGAGCGCTGGACATGCTGGGACCACCGTACAGGCTGGCGGGAGGACCGCTGGACGTGCCCGGACCAGGGCCGGAACTGGACATTCCCATTTGCTGTTCGTATGAACCGTCGCCGGCGTTCATGTTCGCGTCGTCGTAGTAGTCCGTCATGTCTCCATACTCATCCCCGCCATAACCGTTTTGCCGACGGCCGCCGAGATTCAACATATCCATCTGAGCGATCAAAGGAGAAATCTGCGCGAACCACCCGTCCATCACGGTGTGAAATTCGCGGGCGTTTTTTGCACCCAGTGCCGGTTGGATGGAGGCCGCGATTACCACCGAAGCAAACTGAGCTTCGGCGCCGGCAAGAAGAGTCCCGTCGGCTGTCGCAGCCAACGACTCTTCCCAATTCTTTGTGGTCTCAGCCCACTTCTCGGTGCCTATTTCTGCGGGCAACCACTTGCCTTCGACGTTGACCATCGAGATCGGTGTTTTGGTGGTGCCCCTTGAGTACTGGACAACCGCGGAACCTTCCTTTTCCTCAAGCACCTCGTAAGAACCGGTGTCGATTCCCAAACTTTGGAATTGGTCACGGAGTGCAACTTCGTAAGGTGCGGTTCGTTTGTCAAATTCCACCAGCCATTGCCGAAGCGGAGTCGTCGCGATCTCCTCCAATTTTAACTGATCCGGGTCGAATCCATTACGAATCAAGCCTCCTACGGACAGCAGCAGTGATTCCAGTGAGTTTTTCGCCGTTTCGTCAATCGCGGCGAATCGTGGATGAGAAAAAAGCCATCGCTGACGCGTGACGATCAAATCGCCGACGGAATGAAGCGAGCCGATAACTTGCCGGGTTCCCTGCATGTCCAATTTGGCGACGACCATTCGAAGCAATCGCTCCACATCGCTCTGGTAGCCGGGGGGCAATGAATCAAATTGGGCGAGCAGTGAATGCCCGTTACGTTCCTGTTGGTCCATCCATTCCAGTTGTGCCAGGGCACCGGTCCCGGTGAAGGGTTGGTAAGCCGGCGGAGCCGGGGGTTGAGGGATCGGGGTTGGGGCCGGGGCGGCGGCTTCTTTGGCTTCGGCCAAGATTTGCTGTTTCATTTCGGACCGACGCAATCGCTGGTCC
The DNA here is from genome assembly GCA_020426665.1 of Planctomycetales bacterium. GTDB lineage: Bacteria > Planctomycetota > Planctomycetia > Pirellulales > Pirellulaceae > Stieleria. The sequence goes on along the minus strand of JAGQPO010001034.1, from coordinate 2,490 downwards.
TCGGCCATCTGGCGGGCTTGGATTCGGCTTTCGGCAATCAAATCGTCAAGATTGACGGAAACTCGCCGAGGTCCGGGCAATTCCAGAACGACATTGGATCCCCACAATCCAATGAATTCCGCTTCAACGGTGTTGTTGCCGCTAAGACTGGTCCAACGTTCGCCTGCCGAGCAGGCGGCTGCGGCGGTAACCAGACAAGCCAACACCGCAGCCGAGCGGACCAAAGCGGGAAAGCCGGCAATTCGTTTCCCCAAAAACCGTGTGCTGCGATGACGATCGATACGGACAGGTATGATGCGCAGGAATGAATGGATGCGGCAGTGCATTTTGATAAGTCTCACGACTTCGAGGGAGTCGGAACAGTTACGAAGGACCATAGGCGACGTGCGGGCATTCGTTCCAGTATATTGCGGATCCGGTTCGAATACTGCGGCATTTTTACCGGGATCACAGATTTGAGTGACTCGAAACGCCAGTACGCGGAGAAATGAAAGACGTGGCCGTCTCGGAATACGAAGATTCAATCGATTTTGATGCCCTGCGTGGCCGTCATTACAACGCAACCGTGATCGAACGTATCGATTGCCACGAGAACCTGGCGCGTTTTCGGATCATGCCCGACGATGGCGTTCCGCGCTTCCAGGCTGGTCAATATGTCACCCTGGGGCTCGGTCTGTGGGAACCTCGCCTGGAAGGGACGCAGCAGGAAATTGTTCCGGCGAATAAACGGTCGCGGGTGGCGAAGCGCGCTTATTCAATTTCCTGCCCGCTGTTGGACGACGAGGGACGAATCGCCCCAAATGAGTCACTGGATTATTTGGAGTTCTACATCACGTTGGTCCGCGCGGCCGACGGACCGGACAAGGCACCGCCCGTGCTGACGCCACGACTTTTCTGTTTGGGCAAAGGAGACCGAATCGCGATCGGCAAGAAAATCACCGGTGCGTACACACTGGGTGAAATCGCGCCGGATGCAACCGTATTGATGCTGGGAACCGGCACCGGCGAGGCACCGCACAATTCAATGACCGCGACGTTGTTGGCAAACGGCCACAGCGGCCGAATTGTCAACGCATGTTGCGTCCGTTATCTCGGCGATCTGGCGTATCATTCCAGACACATGTCGTTGATGGACCAGTATCGCAACTATCGCTATTTGCCATGCACGACGCGTGAGCCGATTAACATGAATCCGGAAATGCCGGGTTATGTCGGCAAGCAATATCTTCAACAGTTATTCACGAGCGGAAAGTTGGCCGAAGCCGCCGACGATCCTCTTTCGCCGACCAACACGCATGTTTTTTTGTGTGGCAATCCCGACATGATTGGTTATGTGCCGCCCGGAGGAACGCCGCCGTCGACCCCGGGTATGTTGCCTTTACTGGAACAGGCCGGCTTTCGTCAGGATCACTCCGACGAAGGGCCCGGACGAATCCAATTCGAAAAATACTGGTAGGATAATCATCACGCCGGTCGCGACTGAATCTGGTCCAATACAGTCCGACGGCCGACGCGACCTGCGTGAATGCAAACTTCCACTAACGATCCTTTTCCGTGGTCGCACCTTACGTTAGAACGGTACATCAGTTCGTGCGTTAAAAGAACATGCGTCAAAGTGAAGACTCACTGCGTTTGCACCTGCCCGAACCCGGACAAGCGAAATTCCCCGACCGCAACACTCGCCACCCTTTCTTGCACCATGATGGACCTCTCTAAAAACACGATCGCTTTGATTCTCGGTGGTGGTCGTGGTACGCGGCTTTTTCCACTCACGAAAATTCGTGCAAAACCGGCGGTCCCGTTGGCGGGCAAGTATCGGTTGATCGACATCCCGATCTCCAATTGCATCAACAGTGGATTGCGTCGCGTCTTTGTGTTAACGCAATTTCTGTCCGTCAGTCTGCACCGACACCTTCGCCAAACGTATCGCTTCGACCAATTCACCGGTGGCTATGTCGAATTGCTCGCGGCCCAGCAAACCGTGGAGGCCGGGACGGACTGGTACCAGGGAACCGCTGATGCCGTTCGAAAAAACCTTCGCTACATCGACCAACGTGGCATCGAGCACGTCTTGATTCTGTCGGGCGACCAACTGTACCGAATGGATTTCCGCGACATGATGCAAACGCACATTGATTCCGGTGCCGACGCGACGATTGCGGGAATCCCCGTCGATCGCAAAGACGCCGGTGCACTCGGGATCATGCAGTTAGATGACGACGGACGGGTGACGGGCTTTGTCGAAAAACCACAAACCGAAGAAGAGCTTGCTTCGGTACGAATGGACCCGGCGTGGATCGATGCACGCGGCATCCCCAGCAAAGGTCGTGACTGTTTGGCCAGCATGGGACTCTACATTTTCAAAAAAGAAGTCATGATGGAATTGCTGGACGGCAATGACCACTCGGACTTTGGCAAAGAGGTTTTTCCGGGTGCAATTGGAACACGCAAGGTTCAAGTGCACTTGTTTGACGGTTACTGGGAAGACAT
>JAGQPO010001033.1 GCA_020426665.1 Planctomycetales bacterium | reverse complement strand
TCAAAGCGATGCCAAAGTCCGAGGTCGAGATGACGCTCGAGTGCGCGGGCAACGGTTCCAACCCGGGATTCCGAAACGCCGTGTGCAACAACCGCTGGGGTGGAACCCGGCTGGCCCCATTGCTGCAGGAATGCGGGATCGATCCGAAAACCATCGAAGTCGTTTTCTTCGGAAAGGACAACAACGAAGAAGTACTGCGACCAGGAACCAAACGAGAATTAAAAGTCGAAGTCCCTTTCGGACGAAGCATGTCGCTGGCCGATGCATTGCGGCCCGACTTGTTGCTGGCCTACGAGCGAAACGGCGAACCAATCGAACATCGCAACGGGGCGCCGATCCGATTGATCGTACCGGGCTGGTACGGCGTCGCGAACGTGAAATGGCTCTCGCGGATTGAGTGCCGTGACCGCCGCTACATGGGACGTTACATGGCGCGCGACTACGTCACCGTCCGCGGAGAACGCCACGGAGACGAAATCGTGTACGTGGAAACGTCGGTCACGCGGATCAATCTCAAGTCGGTGGTCGCCAGGGTCGCACGTCATCCCGCGGTCGACGGAGGCAAGATTCCGATCAGCGCATTCGGAATCGCGTGGGATGATGGAACCGGGATCGCCAAGGTCGAAGTCAAGATTGACGACGGACCCTGGCAAACATCCCAGTTGGCCGCGGAACCAAAGTCTAAGTACGGTTGGACTTTCTTCTCGATTGACCTCGGTGGCTTACCGCCGGGTGACCACACGATCGTCTCCAGGGCGATTGATGTCAACGGTCGCATCCAACCCACCGAGGAAGACGACGAGATCGCACTCAAGAAAACTTACTGGGAAGCCTACCAGCAGTGGCCCAGAAAGTTTTCGATCGATGCCTAACAGTCCAGCGTCACTTGGATGGGGTTTCTGATGAATCGCACTGTTTCCAAAAACATCAACCGCCCGGCGTTTGCCTTGGTTCCCCTCGCGAAAACCGCGGCGAGCTCCAAGGCAGCTGATCCAAAGTGGCGCCAACAAACTAGCGTCTTGATCACTGCCTTGTTTCTGGCGCTGGTGACAACTCACCACGTTGATCGATCGTCAGCCGCAGATCCGCCAACGTCACGCAATCTGAAAACAGACGAGCCGCGAAAGCCCAAGGGAAAACCGGAGGGCGCACCCGAGTACGTTGCAACGCCAGCGCCGGCCGACGGACGACACCTCGCGCTGACAATGCAAAAATTGAACGACGGCATTACGCCGGATCGTCCGTTTGTGATTTGGGCGCTCGGTTCCAGTTACACGAACATGCTGGGCAATGGCGAGTTTTGGCGCGATGAAATCCCCAAGCATTTTCCCAACGCGCCGCAGATTGAATACCACAAAATGGTCGGCAACTCGTGCCCGTGGCAGTATCTGCGCGGCTGGGCACGACATCTGGTGATCCCGGATCAACCGGATCTTGTGATCACCTACACCATCGGCAAGCCGGATGACCTGGAGAAGTTGATTATCGAACTGCGTAAGAACACGACAGCGGACATCATTGTTCCCAGCATCCATTGGCGAGAGCGTGATCAATCGTTATGGGGCAAGTCCGAGAATGCCGCCGATCAAGATGTCGCTGCAGTGCGCGCCGTTTGTGACAAGTACGATGTCGAATTCGTGGAAAGTCGACGCGACTGGGGCGAGTACCTTCGCGCCAACAACCTGCCCATTGAATCGCTCTTGAAGGATGCCGTGCATCAAAGTGAATACGGCGCGCAAATGATCAACCGCAACATCCTTGCGCACCTGCGCATTCCGGATCGTTTCAGTTACGCCCCCGCCATGCGTGAACGCCGCATCCGACCGATCAAGAAAAGCGACGGCGGTTTTGAAGCCAGATTCACGGGCAACCGTATTGATATCCACGGCACCAGGTCGGCTGATGGAGGAACTTTCAAAGTGCTGATCGACGGGAAACCAGCCGACCAGATCGACAGTTTCCTGGTCAGCTACGTGCAACCGGGCGGAAAGAACTCAAAGGATCGTGTCGGCAACTCGCCAACCGTTCCGCGCGACACTTCGCCCCACGGTATCACGCTTGGTAATGCCGTCGTGCCGCAAAGCTGGACCATCACGATGACCAGCGACACGGGCGATTACGAAATTGTCGGCAGTCTTACCGGAACTGACGGCAATGGAAATGCATTCCATGACTTCACCAGCGCCAGTGGTCAAATCATCATCGAGCCTGAACTCTGGCGCCGCGCCGAACGCAACCGCAAGGGCGATACGTTCACGTTCGATGTGAAACGTTCGGTGGTGCCCGAAGTCAGTTTCAAAGGTACCGCCGGCGAACATTTTGTGGCGCGAATCGCCCAGGTGTTGCCAAACCATGAACACCGGCTTGAACTATCGCCTGTTAACGGAAATGAAGCGATCATCGATGCGTTCGAGGTCTTCCAACCACCGATGGTCGACAATTAATCATTGTGGATTCTGACCGTCGGTCAAACGGCGAACGATCAGATACCCAATTCCCGTTTTGCTTCGGCGAACTTCTCGATTGCCAGTGCAAGGTCGTCCTTGGAGTGCGCAGCGGAAATCTGGGTTCGAATACGAGCCTTGCCTTGAGGAACGACCGGATAGGAAAAACCGATCACGTAGACGCCCTTTTGCAACATCAAATCAGCCATCTTTGTTGCCAACACGGCATCGCCCAGCATGATCGGTACGATGGGATGTTCTCCGGGAACAAGATTAAAGCCGGCTTCTTCCATTCCGCTTCGGAAGAATTGCGTATTGGATTCCAAGCGGTCTCTCAATTCTGTCGTCTCGCTCAGCAAGTCGATTGCGCGTATCGATGCAGCAACAATCGGCGGTGCAACGGAATTGGAAAACAGGTACGGGCGAGATCGCTGGCGCAGTAATTCAATGATCTCGCGACGGCCGCTGGTGTAGCCGCCGCTGGCGCC
>JAGQPO010001032.1 GCA_020426665.1 Planctomycetales bacterium | reverse complement strand
CAACTGCTCCGATGGATCCGCCATACCGAATGAACCACCGGCTCCTGGACAACCAAACGCTTGGTCGTCGGTTCCGAACTGAAACCCGCTGCTCGGACGCGAAAAACCAAAACTGTATTGGGTATCAATTTTTAACACGGCGTCGCGTGATCCAAGCGACGGTGTCCGTGCCGGTGCGACCAGTTCACGCATCGTCGCCGGCGTGATTCCCAGTCGTTGCCCGCCACGAGCTAACACGTCGTAAATCTTGGCGACCGCCCGTGCTTGCCCGAATCCGTTGGCCGATGGGATTTCGACCTCGCGGAACTCCGGTTTGCCAAGCGTCGCCGGGTCGTTGCATCGCAAGAACTTGATGGATTTCGCAACGACCGATTGAGGCCAGATCCCCGCCAACACCATCTGCCAAGGCAATTGATTCAGATTTGCCAGCAGCGCCAGTTTGCGAAATCCTTTCGTGTTACTAATGGTCTGTGGCTCAATCCAATCGGGAAGACCGATGTAAAAGTCGACTCCCAGCGGCGTGGCGATTTCGTCTTGAAAGAATTGACCCAGAGTTCGGCCGAGAGGATCGACCCTGCGAATCAGCTCGTTTTGGTACCAGCCGAGTGTCAACGTGTGGTAACCGTGACGTGTTCCGGGTTGCCAAAGAGGTTTTTGTCTGGCCGTGATCTCGGACATCAGGTCGTGGTCGGCAAGGATCTGGGGCGTTAACCGGCGATCGATCGAGACCAAACCGGCCTGGTGTGACAGCAACTGACGAACCGTGATCCGCTGTTTATTGCCCACGGCAAATTCGGGCCAATAATCCGCGACTGCTGCGTCCAAGTCGAACAACCCGCGACTGTGGGCCACCGCCATCACCGCAGCGGCCATTCCTTTTGTCACCGAAAATGCCAACGAAATCGTCTGCTCGGTCCAACTGGCACCGGAATGATGGCATCGCCGACCGCCCCACAAATCAACCACTTTTTGTCCGCGGTGATAGATCGTACAAGCCGCGCCGCCCTCGCCACGCCTCAAAAAATTGTTTTGAAATTCGTCGCGGACTCGCTCGAAACCCGCAACGACCGATCCGTTGATGATTGTCCCGCCGGATGTTGATTGATCGCTGTCCGAAAGCTGGGTTACTGGACGTTGGTTTGACGGTGTATGCATCCCGATGGTCCCTCGTTGCGTGGCGCGCGATCAAGCAAATCGTCCCAGCAGATCTAAGTCGGTGGACTTTTGTCAGCGGGCTTAAGATTGAACGGAACACAACTAACCGACCTCTTGTCGACGAACCCTATCACGCGTCGCTGTTAAAACGAAACACCTAAAAGGCCGGTCCCCGGCAAAAGGGTTCGGATACTTTCATTCGCGCCCCTCTCTTTGTCTTATCGTACGAGTACACAACCAATACGGCAATCTCAACCTGTAAGGCCGCAGTGTGTTCGTACACGGTCCTTTCCTAACAAAATCATTGGATAAATCGAAGTTTCCTCCAGTTCTTCACTAGAAACCAACTGCGACGATACGATACAGCAGGGGTATCAACGTCGTATCGATCCGACGGTGATCTCTTCTCTCTCTGACTCGGGTATGAACGGATGCAGCGACTCTTTCAACACCGTTATGTGAGGCTTCTTGCGTTCGCTTTGATAGCAGTCTCGCCTCAGCTAGCAAATGCTCAGGAGATCGACAGAGTCGCACGTTTGGATGATCCCGCACCAGTGATATCACATCCGATTGACCCGGCAATGGAAATCGCGCGTGCCAGCTTGGCACACCTACAAGCAAATGTCGACGACTACACGGCACTGTTCATCAAACGCTGCCGAGTCGACGGGGTACTGCCGCCGCTGCAATATGCCAAGCTGAAATTACGAAATCGAAAGCACGAAGGCTTGGCGATCGCCACGCCACTAAGTGTCTATCTTGATTTTCTAAAACCGAGTTCGGTCCAGGGTCGTGAAGTGATTTGGGTCGAAAACGAGAACGATGGAAATCTGGTGGTCCATCAAGGTGGCTTTGCCAGTTTCATCACGACGCAACTTGATCCTGAAGGGATGTTGGCGATGCGTGGTCAGCGATACTCGATCAAAGAAATCGGGATCGAAAACCTGCTGCAAAAATTCTTGGCGATCGGTTCACAAGATCGCGAGCATGGCGAGTGTGATGTCAAGATTCACTCGGACATCAATTTTGGAACCTCCACCTGCACGGTTGTCGAAATTGTCCACCCGCAGCGTCGCGACCATTTTCGATTTCATCGGGCCCGAGTTTACTTCGACAACAGCAGCAATCTGCCGATTCGCTACCAGGCATGGCTTTGGCCCCAAACACCTGGCGGCGACCCGGTTTTGGACGAGGAGTACAACTACTTCAATTTGCAGTTGAACGTCGGGTTGTCCGCCACCGATTTTGATGCCAACAACCCGGAATACCGGTTTCGCTAGCGCTGCGTCGACGTTTGATTTTGGCGTAGCGGAAAATCGTCACGAGTTTCGATTCGTCCCGCAATTCACGAAAGTCTTGACGGCTTCCGCTACGTTCCCAACCCTAAAAACTACTGTGGGCGAGGCGCTAGACGGGTGGCTCCGGCGATGATTTCGCCCGGTTTGGCGCGATATCGCCGGTGATTTCTCGGCACCCATGGGGTGGCGGAGGGAATCTGTGGACGTCGCACCGCCGCTTTTGCGGCAATCGGCGGGATTCGGGAGGGAATTTCCGATGCCTCTGTGTGGAAATCCACTCCAATTTCTCGCAGAAATCGTGTCGCGTTTCCATTACAATGTGCCCCTGCAAATCGTTACCCCGACATGGTGTTCTAAGGACCCACAACATGATCCGCATCGCCCTGCTTGTTTTCGCTTCTCTTGTCTTCTCGGTTCCCCACTGTTTGGCCCAGACTCCGTTTTCCGGAATGCGATACCGGGTGCCGACCGATGCGAACACGTTGGTCATGATCAACGCGGACAAGATGTTCAATTCACGCGTCGCGGATCGCGAGCGATGGGACGCCCGTCGCAAGGCTGCCTACGACGCCGGATTGTCGGCTTTGCCGCCGGACGCAAAAGAAGTGTTGCTGGCCGGTCGTAACGACCACGAGTTCGGAAAATCGATTTGGGAAGTGGCGCTGGTGCGGCTCGAAGGTGATCGTGATGTTTCCACGGTCGCTCAGCGATTCGGCGGATCGATGGACAACCTTGAAGGTCGAACCGCAGCAAAGCTGCCTAACGATCATTTTGTTGTCCAACTTTCTGGTGACCTGTTGGGGTCCTACACGCCGGCAAATCGTCAAGACGTCAGCCGCTGGTTACGCAAGACCGATTCGGTCAGCACCGACGCGGAGTACTCTCCGTACCTTGTCCAGGCATACAAGTACGCGGCCGAGGTCGGAACCCCGATCATCATGGCAATGGATGTTCGCGACACCCTGTCACCGTCCGAAGTCAAATCACGACTCGCCGGCTTTGAAGCTGTCAAGGAAGCGGGCATCGATCTGGACGAACTGACCAAGCTGATCAGCGGCGTCCAAGGGATCACACTTGGCGTCACCGTCACCGACAAGACCGTCGGTGCGATTCGAGTTGATTTTTCATCTTCGCCGGCATTGCTTGCCAAAATTGGCAAACCGCTGTTAATCGCAGTCCTTCAAAAGCAAGGTGCAATGATCGACGATGTGTTCGATTGGACGCCCGCGGTCAGTGGCAACACGTTTCTGTTGCAAGGATCGCTTTCTACCGATGGCACGCGTCGTGTGATGAGCATTTTGGAATTGCCTCGTGAGCTTTCCGAATCAATGCAATTAGCCTCCTCGCCCGGTTCGGACCCCGAGGGCTCGGCCAAACTGATCGCGGCACAGCAGTACTACAACTCGATCACGACCCTGATCGAGGACTTGCGTGAAAAACCGAAACGCGACAAAGTCAAAACCTTCGGCCAGGCGGCGATGTGGTACGACAAATACGCTCGAAAAATTGACAACCTGCCGATTCTGAACGTGGACGAAGAATTGCTGAACTATGGGGCAAACATCGCAACATTGTTCCGTGATGCCGAGATGGCGATGAAAGGCGTGGGGATGCGAGCGTCCAACCGGCGTGCCAGCAACGACGCCGGGTCAGGCGGATATTCGTACAGCGGCGGTGGCTATCGTGCCGGCTACGGATACAACGGTGGCGGATATGGTGATTACGGTTACACCGCCAGCGTGGGTGCCGGTCAGGCGTCGTTGCGTGAAAAAGGCCGAACCGACGCGATCATCACCAAGCAAGAGCGAACCATGGGCGCCGCATCGGTCCAGCAAGCCTGGCAAATGATCGATCAGGAAACCGCCGCAATCCGTCGCGCGATGACCGAAAAGTATCAAACGGAGTTCTAACGATTTCGTCCCTTTCTTTGAAAGGTTGCTGTCTTTGACGAAGGATTCGTTGCCCAAGACAATCACGATGAAAGATACTGACGATCCCGTGAAACGATTAACCGACCGGCAAATCCAAACGGTTTGCTTGATGGTGTTGGCCGGTGTCGCTGGTGTCTATCTGGTTTTTTGGCTTCGACCCGTTTTAGTTCCGTTCATCGTCGCGTGTTTTATCGTCAGCGGTGTCGGGCCGATCCTGACGTATCTGGAAAACCGGTTCAACGTCTCTCGCGTCGTCGCCGCCGGGATGGCTTTTCTGTCCGGCGTCATTTTGATGGGCGTTTTCGGATTGACGATCTCGTTTTCGATCATCGACCTTTCGGCCAACAGCAAACAGTATCGGACACGCGTCAAGGAACTTGTCGACAAAGTCGAAGACAACCTGTCGTTCGACTTGCTCAATCTTCGCAAATCCAGACCTGCCAAGATCGACCCGGAAATGATGGGGGAGGAATCGGATGACGCGCCAATCGATTTGCAATCGGTGGAATCTGAAGCGACACCCGATGCAATTGCAAACCGCGCGGCACGATTGACTCAAAACCCCGATGATCAAGTCGCCGCTGCAAAGGCAGAACCATCCAGCACCCCGTCGCGACCGGAAACTCCGACAGGAGCTGCGGAGGCGAATCTTGAACCGCAGGCGGCAGAGAAAACGGACACCGCGACCGACGAAGCTGATGCTGCTGTCGATGATGCTGATGCGTCAGCAAACGATGAACCCCAAGTCGAAATCGCGGATCAAACGCCACTGGTTGATTCGTCAACGTTCGATCTGCCGGCGATCGAGACAAATCCAATCCAGGTCCGCCAGAACAGTCAGCCTGTCGAATCGTCCAGGATGCAGGAGGCTACTGAGCTGGTCGATGCGTTTGTCCGCGACGGTGTGACCGTCGTTCTGCAAGCGTTCTTGAGCCTCGTTTCGACCAGCATCGTCGTGCTGATTTATGTGTTCTTTCTACTGTTGGGCAAGCCGGCGTTCTCTCAGGCCGACGCGCTTCGGGAAATTGACACCCAAATCCGTGATTACCTGTCGCTCAAAACGGTGATCTCGATCGGCACCGGCGCACTGTTCGGTCTGACGTTGCGTCTGTTCGGCGTTCCCATGGCGCTGTCGTTTGGTGTGCTCGCCTTCCTGCTCAATTTCATTCCTAACATCGGGCCGATCGTCGCCAACCTACTTCCCATCCCGTTGATCTTGCTGGATCCGTCAGGCAATATTTTTTGGATGGCGTCGGTGATCATCGCAACGTCAATGATCCAACTTATCAGCGGTAATGTCATCGAGCCCAAGTTGATGGGCAACTCATCCGATTTACATCCCGTCACCATTTTGTTGGGTCTGATGTTTTGGGGCATGATGTGGGGCATCATCGGGATGTTCTTGGCAACCCCAATCACAGCTGCGATCAAGATCGTCCTCAGCCGATTCGAACCGACCCAGCAAATCGCCAACATCATGGCGGGGCGATGGGAAGAACCCGAGCCTCCCGCCGCCGACTAATAATCCGACCCGGCGATCAGCGCGACTGGTGTTGTCCGGATCAAATTTTAGCGTTGGGACCGTAGCGGAAGTCGTCAAGACTTTCGAGGATCCCTATCCTGTTAATGTACGATCGCTGCCCTTGGACAGTCCGTATGAACCGCATACCGCTTTCGGCCTTCTTTGTTTTCGCGATCGTTGCCGCGTTAATCTTTTCCATGCGCCGGCTGGATGGTCATATGTCGCGAGATACAGCGGCTGTGTTCTATGCCTTTTATCAGGCGGCGGCGATCACGGCACTCGTATACGCCCCCATCCAGATTCGCCGGTCCGCAACGAAGATGATTCAGCCCGGATACATGCTGGGGTTTTTCATCGCCTTCCCGATCATTCTAGCGCTCCTGTGCCAGGCGCTGCCTATTCCTCGGACACCCGTGCAAGTGACGATAACTGCGATCGTCGCCGTGGTCTCGATTCCACTCTATCGCCGTGATCCAGGATGGAGCATCGTGATTACCGTGCCCTGTCTGGTCTATGTCTACCTGGTAACGGGAGGCCTTGGTGTATCATTACCCTCCCATACGTTTTCCGTCGCAATACCCGCGAATATTTTATTGTTACTGGTGCTGATGATTCGCGATGTGCGACGAGGAGCAACTCGAGATTGGGTTCACTGGGTAGGGACAGGTTCCTTTCTGTGCATGTGGAGTCACCTCACAGTCCTCGTATTGAAATTTGTGTGGTTCAAACGTTGAATAACGTCGTTCGATTCAATCGATCGACTTGCGTTCGCCACTTCCAAACTTCGCTCTGCGCTAAACCAAAATAAAATGAACACCATGAATGCGCGTACCGTTCGACTGGCATTGATCCTGTTTTCATTGGTTCCGGCGATCGCCCACGCGGAACGCCCCAACGTCATTATCATTTACACCGACGACCAAGGTTTTGGCGATGCGAGTTGTTTGAACCCGGACGCGAAGTTCCAGACGCCGAACTTGGATCGGTTGGCAAAGCAAGGCATCACGTTCACCAACGGTCATTCATCTGATTCCGTTTGCACGCCGTCTCGATATGGCTTACTGACAGGTCGATACTCTTGGCGAACCACGCTCAAGAAAGGCGTGATGGGAGCCGAGGGGAAATGCTTGATCGATGACGGGCGGACGACGATCGCGTCGTTGTTGAAGGAACAAGGATACGCAACCGCGATGGTCGGCAAATGGCATCTGGGGATGGATTTCCCGGGCACCAATCCCAACAACCGAGATTGGACACAACCTGTCCGTGACATGCCCTTGGACAAGGGGTTTGACTACTTCTTCGGTGTCCCCGCGTCGCTGAACTATGGCGTGCTGGCCTGGTTCGAAGGTCGACACGCAAAGGTTCCGCCGACCGTTTTCACCGCCAAGAAACCCAACGACCGGCACGTGGACTATCGGATCATGCCGCCTTATCAGACGACTCCCGAGGCAACCAAACGTGAGCTGGGAAAACAAGGCATGGAGGTCGCTCCCGATTTCATTGACAACGAATGTTTAACACGATTTACCGACACAGCCATCAAATGGATGGGCGATCATACGACTGGCCCAAAATCAGACAAACCGTTCTTCTTGTACCTGCCGCTGACATCACCCCACTACCCCGTGTGTCCTCTTCCGGAATTCCACGGCAAAGGCCAGTGCGGTGGCTACGGCGAATTCGTGATCGAGACGGATTATCACGTCGGCCGAATCATGGACCATCTCAAGTCGTCTGGGATCGACGAAAACACATTGGTCGTGTTTACCAGTGATAACGGCCCGGAGAATTCGTGGAAGCAACGCATTGATGACTTCGGTCATCACAGCAACCTGATCTATCGCGATGGAAAGCGTTCCGTTTACGAAGGCGGGCACCGCGTCCCCTTCTTTGTCCGCTGGCCCGCCGGAATCCTGGACCCAGGGCGCAAGTGGACTCGCCCCGTCGGCCAGATCGATCTGCTGGCCACGATCGCCGATGTCGTTGGCGCGGAATTGGATTCCGCGGACGGAGTTGACAGTCACAGTTTTGCAACCGTCTTATTCAATCCCACCAGCGATCGAAGTCGTTTGCCGCTGATCAATCACGCGGCCAACGGACGATTCGCGATCACCGAAGGAGATTGGAAACTGGTCTTGCCACACGGCCGCCTAAAGGCAGAGCTTTATGATCTCAAAAGCGATCCCGGCGAATCAAGCGACGTCTTGGGATCACACCAAGACATCGCCGATGATTTACAAGCCAAAGCGACTGATATCGTTCTGAACGGACGAACAACACCCGGAGCCAATCAGCCAAATGACACCGGTCACTGGAGTGATTTGCAGTGGATCTCGGTCGATCAGTACGAGCAATCCACCACGGAATCAATCGGTCGCGGCAAGTCCCGTTGATCGCTGCCGGTGCAAAACTAGCCGAAGCCCTAACGTTTCCATTCAGCCAAACTTCGCCGCCAACGTAAAACCATCCCGGCAACCGCTGTATCCCGACCTGCCCATCAAAAAGGGGAAAGGGGTAGTTTCGACAGAATTCTTCCCTGCGTTGGTCTCGATGGCAAGCTTTGAGATTGACATCCGCCTTCATTCAACCCAGTTCAACAAGTCATTCAGCATGCTGGCGACTCCGATTCTCTTGCGCCGCCGAAAACTACCCCTTTCCCCCTTTTTTGCATTCGGCGTATCAATTGTCGTCGACAAGCGGACTTTGATGGCCGGATCGATTGATGCAGACGCCAGAATCATTGATCTCGGCGGGCATACTTCGTTCGGTATTTTTTCGCCAACGTTTTGTGCTTGCTGCCGAGATCGATTTCGGCACCGGCGATGTAGGCGTCCGTTACGTTTGATTCGGTCTGCAAGACATCACCATCAACGACAATCAATGTTGCGTCTTTTCCCACGGTAATGGAGCCCACGCGATCGGCGACTCCCATGATTTCCGCAGGTGATAATGTAATCGCTCGGATCGCGTCTTCGGGCGACAACCCATATGCGACAGCAACGGCGGCATGGTACGGCAAGTTTCTTGCCGCGGCGCCACCTCCAGGGCTTCCTGAACCCGATCCGCCGATGGCGAACCGCAGTCCGGCATCCTTCAACCGGCGCGGCAGCGTGTAAGGATGATCGTATGGATCGTTACGCCGCAGTGGCAACCGATAGGTGGCGTGCACAATCACGGGGACATCATACTTCTTCA
>JAGQPO010001031.1 GCA_020426665.1 Planctomycetales bacterium | reverse complement strand
TTGCGGTTGCATTTGTCCCTTCTGCAGCAGTCGCCGGCTTTTGAATTGCGTCTGTGACGCTGGGGCTTTGCGGTTTTTCGGCGGCAACGTCGTCGGGGATAACATTGATTTGTTCGGTGGTTCCGCGTCCGATCGTGACGACTTCGTTGCTCAGTTTCAACGCCTGGCCGCCGCCGTCGATTTGCACACTGTAGGTCCCTTTGCGAAGTGTTTTTCGGCTGTCGATGTTCGATTCCACCGTCAGCCGATCGACAACTTGATCGCCCTGTTTGATCACAACCGTCAAACCGTCTTGTTCGCTGTGAATCACCAATTCACCGCGGTCGGTTTGAATCTTGATGACCATGGCGGCTGCAAACACGCATGCTGCGGCGACCGATCCGATGATCCACCGTCGGAGGGCCGAGCCGCCTCCGATGGCGCGCTTGTTCGCGATTGATGGGAACAACGCGCTGGCCGGCGTCTCGTTATCGTTGTGTTTGCGAATGGCGTCTTGGACCAGGCGTTTCAAACGGCTGGATGCTGATGCGGATTCCAGTGATTTGGCAATCTCCGATGCGGATGCGGGGCGTTTGTTTGGGTCACGGCAGAGCATCTTTGCCACCAGAGCGACGACTTCGCGATCAACGTCTTCGCGCACCGCGTCCAACGGTTTAGCGTCCTGGCTGGTGATCGCCAGAACCTGGGATGCCAGCCCGCGCCCGGCACGATGTGGTGGGTGACCGGCGATCAATCGGTACAGCGTGGCGCCCAGCGAATAGATATCCGACTGGGGGCGAACGTCACGGCTGTCGGCCAATTGTTCGGGCGCCATGTACGGCATTGTTCCCATCACGTGTCCGACCGTTGTCAGCCGATCGTCTTTGGACAATGGGTCGTCACCATCGAGCACCAGACCGAGGTCCAGAAGTTTGACGGTACCGGCGCGCGTCAGCATCAAATTGGAAGGTTTGATGTCTCGGTGGACGAGGCCGCTATCGTGGATATGGGCCAAACCGAGTGCCGCTTGCCGGACGATTTCACATGCGTCGGCGACATTCAATTGTCCCATCCGGCTGGCGACGCGACCAATATCCAATCCGTCCAAGTGTTCCATCACCAAGTAATGCCATCCGGCTTCGTGACCGGCATCGGTGGCACGCACGATGTTTGGATGTTCCAGCGACGCGATCGTTGTCATCTCGCGGTCAAAGCGTTCCAACCAACCGGTCTGTGTCACGCGTTCGGGCGGTAGCAACTTGATGGCGCACTGGCGTTTTAGCCGTTGGTGCTCGCCAAGGTAGACGGCTCCCATGCCTCCGCTGCCGATCAACTCCAGCAGCCGATAGGGACCCAGGGATTCAAACGGA
The DNA here is from genome assembly GCA_020426665.1 of Planctomycetales bacterium. Classification (GTDB taxonomy): domain Bacteria; phylum Planctomycetota; class Planctomycetia; order Pirellulales; family Pirellulaceae; genus Stieleria. The sequence goes on along the minus strand of JAGQPO010001031.1, from coordinate 923 downwards.
GGCGGCGGATTGCGTGCCAGTGAGGCAAGGCTTGATGGGGATTGAAGCAGGTTTTGAAGTGCAACTTGACAGGCCGTTTCGCTTTGCAGCCGATGCTCCTGGTCGGCTTGCTCGGGCGACAGCACGACCAGGTTGCCTTCGAGCGTTTCTGCGGCCGTCCGACAGGTTTCGCACTGATCCAAATGGGAAATCGCCGAATCGAACGCCTCCTTGGTCAGTTCTCCATCCAGGACCTGTCGCAATTCGGTTTGATCTAAGCATCGTCGTCTCATGGCGATCATTGTATTTCCTCTGGTCCGGGAACGTCGGGGCGTGTCGGTCGGCAAGAAATCTTTGCCGCGTTACCAGGACAACGGAGCCATTGGACAGTGATTACGGTTTTTTTCAGGGCTGACGTGCGGGTAGGGAATTTGGGTCAAAAGAAGTTGGGGGATGGAGGGGCGTGCCCGGTGTGTCGGTTGTTAAGGGTTTACGCCGAGGATTCAGAGGATTGAATTGAACTCTGCTGACTCTGAGATTTTGGGAGAGCTTGGGGAAGAACGCCCCAACGTATTTCTGTCTATTTTTTGACCGCCCATTTTTTTGACCCGACATTTACTCAAGACCGTTCATTTCTTGCTGCAACCGCTGCAAAACCCTGGCCCGGGCTTTATAGACGGCCCATTTCGAGACTCCCATTTCGTCGGCGATATCTGCCGGTTCGCGTCCTACGACGGCCGTTTCCCAGAACATTCGCCAAGTCCGCTGGTCAAATTCTTGACGTAACAGTTCGGTCATTCGTCGTCTGGCAGCTTCACAGTCCGATTGGGCGCTTGTGGGCGGATCATCACCGCTGAAATCGCCGCGGTCGGGGACTTGTCCCAGGACGATTTGGGCGGCGGTTCCGCCGGCGGCAGCTTCTTGTTCGTTGGCCAAGCGAACAC
>JAGQPO010001030.1 GCA_020426665.1 Planctomycetales bacterium | reverse complement strand
CCGACTCGCGCGGTCGTTCGGGCCCAACAGCTCAATAATCCCTGCTTGATGTTTGGTATCTGCGATCGCTCAGACGAACCAAATGGCCATCCTGGAAGAAGTATACTAAACTGCCTACCCACAGCGACCTAGCCACTTGATCGTTCAAATTTCGGTACGAATGAATGCAGAGAATGCGACACACTCTCACGTCGATGCTCGTTGTTTACGTCTGCAGTTTCTGTGCGGCGCAATCAACGCAACCTGAGCTCAGGGCAGTCGCAAAAATAACTCCCTTTGTGAACTCGGCCTTCGCGTTGGCGGTCGACCCGGCTCGATCACGAATCGCGATTGCCGGCCGTCGCGGCGAAATCACCGTTTACGACTCGCAATCTTTTGGCCAGGTCGGAAGAATCGATGCGGTCGGAGGAATGGTGCTGGCAATGTCATTTGATCCCGATGGCACGCACCTGTTTGCGTCAGGCGACCCAAAACGCGTCAGTGTCTACCGGTCATCCGATTTGACACTTCAACAAACGATTGAGCTGCCGTTTCGATGCGGATTCATAGGTTGCCACCCCCGGCTGCCCATTGTTGTCCTTGGTGGAGCAGGCGACGCGATCCTGTTTTTCAATTATGAAACCGGCAAAATGATCGGCAAGATGGACCGGAAGATTGATCGTGCCTTTGACGTTCAATTCACGTCCGACGGAAGCAACGTGCTGGCAATCGCAAAGACGATCGGCGCGAGCATATCACCTCATAATTTGATCGCAGTTGATACGTCTTCGATCAATGAGACCGACTTCGCTGTCGGCTCCCCGCCCTATCGCGTCATCGGCAATTCGAACGTCGGATTTCATTCGCTGACGCTAGCCGACGACGGCCAGCGATTCGCGGTTGCAGATTCTGGGGGACGCATCGTGGTGTACGATGTGCGTGGCCTGCGTCCGACGCGAACCTTTACAACCACGTTTGGCCAAGGACGAGGGATGGCATTTGTCGATGATGATTCGCTGGTTAGCGTAACCGAATCCGGCGTCCAGTTTTTTGGTCCAAGTCAAGAAGACCAGACCTTTGCGTCGATTTCTGAGGAAACGCCGAGCGCAAATCATTTAATGTACGATGCGCGGCAGCGACAATTGGTCATGTCCCATGCCCGTGCTGCAAACCAACTGACGGCATGGCGAATTGATCAAGGCAACGACATGGACCGGTCAGCGGCTGCACCCGAAATTGCGGCATTGAACGACAGCCCCTCCAAAACAGCACCCGCGATGGGATTCGCTGGTCCGATCGGGCCGACGGATTCCAGCAAACGCGATGCTGAAACGCCAAGTCAGAAGATTACTACAACTGACTTGACTGCAACGGGTGATGAACCAGCAGACGTTTCCATTTACTCTCGATTGTTCGTTCCGTCAGAACATCCCGCACGGACATGGACCGCTGTCGATGGGAAACGACAGCTAACATCACAACTGATCGGCGTGGACGGCGATGATGTGCTGCTGTGGCTCGATTCTGGGCGTGAGGCGATGTTGAAACGGTCCAGCCTTAGTCGCGAAGACGGCGACTTTGTCCGCCAGTTTGAACAACAATATCCTTCGAAAACAGATTGGCCCAAGCTAAGTGATGACCTGATCGCCGTGGGGCTATGTCCATTCAATCCAATCACGTTCGACCCGATCAAACGAGATGACGTCAACGTTGCGAATGACAACGGAGCTTTGACTGCGAAAAAATGTACCGTGCTTGGATCGGTGCCAGACCGTCGCGGCGGATTCTACCTGATGACAAATATCGGGCTCGCCAAATACCATCCACAGGACGGCGACGTGGTGTTGATCACCGGACCACCGACGTCGGGCCTTGGTATGCTGTCAACTCCTATGTCCAGGATCGACGAATTGGTCGTCGACAAGTTTGGACGCGCGATCGTTCGATTTACAGATTCCCGAAACAGCTATCGTTGGAATGGATTTGACTGGGTCAACCTCTGGTGTGAATTAGAAGGTGGCATCCATTCGCTCGTGACGCTAGGAGATGATGTCTACGCCATCCTGAACGGTCAGCATTCAAGTTTTAACAAATTGGCGAGCCCAAAACGCCTGCTATTACGACTGGTCGACGACCAATGGAAACCAGTTCCGCTGGCCTTGGACAACTCTCCGCTCGAAGATTTGGAACGGTTGCATTTGTTCGGCAGCAAAAAGCTGTTGTGTATTCGCCAGGATTCGCCACCGGTCATTTTCGATGGCGGGCGTCTATCAGTTCTCGACGCGCCCGAGGCAACGGCTAGTCGTTTTGAACAACTCGCTTGGACGACCCACAAATTTGTTGCGACTCCAAGCGAGCAACTTGTTTACCTTCGCCAGCCTCCGGTCGTCAAAGGGTACGGAAGGGCGGAAATGGTGATGGCCGGTTTCGACGGTGCGAAGGTCTGGAACAACGAGGTTGATTTTATTGATCAACATCAGCCGCGAAGTCTCTGGTGCGATCATCTCGGCCGCGTGTGGGTTCGTTTTCGCGACAACAGTCTTTTTACTGTAACGCCCCAAACCGAACTGCAGCCGATAACGCTTCCCGTCGCCAAGGACTATTCCCTTGTTGTAGACGCGTTCCAGAATAGCGGTCTGCGTGATCGCGGTTTGGCGACTCGTTCACTGTATCCATTCAGTCAAGAACGAACATGGCAAGCCGCCAGCGGCAGCAGTATCCAAGCTGCTTGTGTGACGTTGAATGATGAATTCGTCCGGCTAAGAACAGCCGACGGAAGGCTACTGACGGTCAATCGCAATTTACTTTCGGAAAACGATGGACGGTTCCTTGAAAATCTTGATTGGCACCGACGTCACCGCGAAGTGAACACAACGGAATTACAGATCGTCTCGCGTCAGAGAACACGGCGTGGAACTTTTGTGAATTGGGACAAAATGCCCGATGACGAAAAAGCAAAGATTCTGCCACGTATCAATGACGTCTCGGTCGCCCAAGCCGGTTCCGATCATCCGAACGTTTTCTTTGCTACCGAAAGAGGGCTTGAGCGATGGGATGGTGGAAAGCTTACCCTGCTTGCCGCTGCGCCCGACGATCTGAAGAGGATGTCGGCCGGTGAACCTTCGCCGCTGGACCAAGTGTGTGCGCTACCCGATGGCACGGTGCTCGGAATCTTTGCCACGGATAAACGGGTGTTTCGGTGGGCGGGCGATGGCTGGCATGCAACCGGCGGAAGCGAGTCACTTGAAATTTCTAAATTGACCCTTATCGGGGACGATGTGTTCGCGATTGCGAAATCGCTGCTAGGCGACAAACCGCGCCGTTCCGGAGTGGTCAAACTGTCAACAGGCCAGCGGTGGCAGATGGTTCTGGAACACCAAAATACCGACGACCAATCTGTTTTCACGGCGGCACAGATCACGGCCTTCGGAAAAGAACAATACATGGTGACCTGGGATGAATATAAACCGCAAAGCAGGGACTTCGACGATCCAGGATCGACGTACTTTACATTCCATACCAAGGATGAGACGCGGATTTTGTCGCAGCGGGATTTGCAAACGGCTCAACGGCACGATGGCCAATACATCCACCAGGTGACTGCCGAGATCCACGGGGTGATCACCGCAAGATCAGCCAAACCGCCGGCGCGTCTCTTGCGTTGGTGCACCGGCGAGCCCGTCGCAACGGCAGTCGTTGAAACCGTCGATTCAAATCGCATTTGGGGCAACGCACTCTCGGTAAAAGTAGCGTCCGACGGCGCCGTGTGGAGTCTTTCGCCGAGTACCGTTTATCGCGTTGATGACCACTCCATCGCATCAATTGAGATTGACGATAAAACGGCCACGACTATTGACATTACTTCGGACGATCGAGTGCTTGTGCAAGGAGAATTTCTGACCGTTGTAAAATTTACAAACTCCAGTCAAAACACAAGATGATCGTTTCTCCCTGTTAAAGTTTTCCAGTTAGTCTGATTCCACGAGGGTGCATACGCTGAAAAAGGTCCCCGCGATCATGCCGAAAGCAAGGTTTGAATAGATCAGTCCGATAGATCGCAACAAGGCATTCACAACGAACACGACGAAAAGGCTGGCGTTTCGCGCGAGCCAGATGGTCGTGAGTTAATGCAATCGCCAATCTGACCAGGGATGCCATGAGAGACCGCAAAGTTTGCTTGACCAGCCTTCTTGCTCTGACGATTTCCGGATGTGCGGGAGTCGGCCACGATATAAATATTGCGAAAGTCTCTCCAAACGCGTCGGGCGGCTTGCCCGCGGTGAAGTCCGCCGACAGCCTGCAGCTGGGTAATCATTCCGCCGACTCACAGGATGCTAAAGCAGTTCCTGATATCAAAACAGTCGCATTTCGTTTTGACGAAAATGGGCAGTTTATTCCGGATGAAGGTGATTCAGGTGTCCGCGAACCGAGTCTGTCCGCCCTGTTAAACGGTCCGGAAAACGAAAGCGTTGGGTTATTTCCGGTTCGGGTTCCCCAGCATGAGGTTTCCGACGCCGACTACGTCATTGCCCAAAACCTCGATTTAGAAGCCCCCGCCTTCGATGCCTCTCCAGCGTACACGCTGTCGGACATCGAGCAGATGGCTCTCAGCAACAATCCGGCCATCGCTGCCGCGAGTGCGACGCTCAGCAAATCGGCCGGGCTGCGCAACCAAGTCGGCGTCCGTCCCAACCCCATCGTCGGATACTTCGGACAACAACTTGCCGACCAGAACACCGACCAGCACGGAGTCTATGTCGAACAGGAGTTTGTGCGTGGTAACAAGTTGCAACTCAACCGTGCCGTGTTATCGCACACCACCAGTGCCCAACGATGGGAAATTGAAACACAGCGGCATCGCGTCTTGACCGACGTCCGAGTGCGATTCTACGAAGCCGTCGCGGCGCAACAACAACTTGATGCGACTCGGAAATTTGAAACCGTCGCTCGACGAGGCGTCGAAGTCGCACTCGATCGCCAAAAGGCGGAAGAGGGCACGTTGATCGAAGTTCTGCAATCAAAAACGTTGTTAAGCGAAATCACGTTGGCAGCCCAGCGAAGTGAAGCCGCCTACATCGGCGCCTGGAAGGATCTTGCCGCAATCGCAGGATTACCGAACGCTTCGCCGGTTCGGTTGGTCGCGGAGTTTCACACGCCAGATATGATCCCGGATTGGGACGTCACCTACAACGAAATCATTGCCCAAAGCCCTGAGTTGTCCACGGCAAACGCACTGGTTTGCGAGAAGGCCGCGTTGTTGAAACGGCAACAGGTTCAAATGGTCCCCAACATCACGGGACAATTTGGCGCCGGATACGACAACGGAACCGATTCCGGCATGATCAATTTGCAAGTGTCGGCGCCGATCCCGGTGTGGAACAAAAACACGGGCAACATTTCCGCGGCCTATGCGGATTACACCCGGGCGATCGAAAACGTTACTCGTATTGAACAATCCATCAAGTCGCGACTCGCTCGCGCCGCCCAGGAATTCGACATGTCGATCGCGACGGTCAAGAAATACGAGCAAGAGATCATCCCGCAGGCGAGCCAAAGTCTGGAACTGTCCGAGCAAGCCTACAAGGCCGGTGAGCTGGACTTCTTGCAAGTTTTGATTGTTCGACGCAGCTTCTACGAATCCACCATGCGATTCATCGAGGCCAAA
>JAGQPO010001029.1 GCA_020426665.1 Planctomycetales bacterium | reverse complement strand
CGGTCATCATCGCGTCGTCCATTTCAATTTCGATAGGGACCAATCCACCGCCGGCGGCTTTGCGAAAACGTTCGCTCTGTTCAATCAGCTCTCTGCTGAATTCAATTGCCCGGTCTTCGAATTCTGCATCCTTGGTTGTCGCGTCACGACCGATTCGATCATCCAATTCACCGGCCAGTATCTGCAGGTCTTCTTGAAGCGACGCGGATTCTTGAACCAAACGGGTCTCGGCGTCATTCAGGTCATCCGGGTTTTCTCCTGAATCCACCGATTGTTCACGGAAAATGATTTGCAGGAAGCTATCTTCCAATTCCTCCATCCGCTGGCTTTGAGATTCATATTCCTTGGTCCATTCCGATGTGAGCTGTTTGTCTTCACCGATTTGCTCGAGAAGCCGAATCTGCCAAAGGATCTTTCTCAACAATTCCTGCGCAACGTCACGACGACGCTGGACGACCTTTGTCGAATCGGGGGCTTCATCGGAGAGTTCTTGATTCAGAACACTCAGATCTTCGGCGATATCAATATCCGCAGCCTCGATTCGCAGGTTCAGCAAGCGGTTTTCAAGTGGCTTGGAATCGAGGGATTGTTCGCCGAGTTGCTCACGTAGACGCAGCGAGTCGATCATCTGTTCTGTCAGCTGGGCGACTCCACCAAGTATCACGAAGGCGGACCGCGTTTCCGATTTGATTTCACGTTCGATTCGAGACCGTGTCCGCTCGATCAATTCGGCGTTGACCGCCAACTCGTCGCGTAATGTCAATAGATTCAGCTCGGAAAGATCCAGGTTCAAAGGTTGTTCCGTCGGGATGCCCATTCGGATTTTCAGGTCGTCCAGTGAGTTTTCAAGGGCCGTGCATTGTGACAGGATGCTTTGTCGACCCGTGATCACTTGTTGTTCGACCTGGTCCAACTGAGTTCGGGCGGCCATGCCAAACTTGATTTCGATCGAGCGCTGGTTGAATTCTCGCGCGAGTGTGAAGTAGTTCTGGCATTGGATTTCGATCTGACGAAATTGCCTGATCAAACTGTAATAGGCGCTCGCCTGTTGGACGAAAAGCTCTTTGCGGAATCGCATGAAGTCGCGGGCCGCATACACGACGTCGCGTTCCGATTTCGTCAGGCTTTCCAGTTGGACGTCACGCTGCAGGAACCGCTGAGAGAAATTGAAGAACAATTCAGAACCCACATCTGCGCTAAAGCCCTGGGGGCCGTTGAACGTCAACAAAACACTGTTTGCAAAGCGTCCCACAAAGTCAGCCCCGGAATACATCATTTTTTCGAGCTGAAATGTGGTTGGGATACTGAGTGTGTTGGTCGTGTTTCCCAATGTACGGTTGTGTGCCCAACCCAGTGCGGAACCGTTGTTGCCGACAGATGGCTTTAATTGGTAATTGAAACGTTCCAGCGTCAGTACCAGTGCAACCTGATACAGCGTCTCCTTTTGGGTCTGCAGCTCGCGACTATTAAGAAGTGTCAGATCAATGATGTCTTCCAGTGTCAGCTTGGGCGAACCGTCGCGTTGTGATTGCTTTGGCGCTGCTCCATAGGTCCGGGCGTATTCGTCGCGAACACTTTTGAATGCGAACATTCTGGACAAACATTCCGGAGGAATCGATTCCCAATACGAAGGCGGCAGCGGGACCTGACTGGCTTGAATTTCGGTGTCTTCGTCCATGTCGTCGTCGACTTCACTATCCGCCGCGTCAATTTCGCTGCTTTCGGCTGTGTCGCTTTCGACCGAGCGCTCGTTTTCGACCGAGCGCTGCGCCGATTCCGGCTGGTTCAAATCATCGGCCTGTTCGCGAAGTAGTGAGTCAATCGACTGGGCGTCGTCGGTGACAGGTTCGACCGGCGGCGAAACGGGTTCATTCAGCTCTAAAGCAGGTTCGTTTTGCGGGGAGAACTGTACCGTGGCGATTGTCGCTCCGCCGGCCGACCTCGGCTTCACCTCGCCCGCTTGCGTTACGTGAGACGCAGGCTGCAATTGAAGCGGCGGTAATTCCAATGTTGGCGATGCAGGTTCCGAGATCGAATCCTGCTCCAGCAATCCCGGCGGTAATGCCTCCGGATTTGGGGGCGAGAGATGCTCGTTTACCGTGTCGGTGGAGTGCTGTTGTGGATGGAACCGTTGTTGATCTCGCTCGGGCAAGTTTGGAAGTTCATAGGCGTACAATTGCGGCGACGGTGCCGGTAAGCACGGGTCGTTCAGGCACGTCGGATCGTACAGCCGAGAGTGCGGAGCCGGGTACACGCTGTATTGGCTTGGCACCGCCCATGGCGTTCCCTGCGACTTTTCAACAACCCGTCCATAGGCGTCCGCATCGGCGCGGAGACGATAGTGGTTCCGACTGCACCCGGAAAGGCCGATGACTATGAACAGTGACAGCGTCAGGCATCGAAGAACGGATCCACGAAATGTCACGAGTCCCACTCCATCGGGTTCTTGTCACTTTGATGCGGCTGCGTGACCGCGATCCTCAATGCTGATAGACCTGATAATCGATCGACCCGGATCACCTGTGGCATCCAGATTGATCCGCAAGACCGGACCGTCAATCGGTCGGCCCAGGTGGGGTCGTATCAGTTTTGACGCGTTTGCTGATGGGGCGACGATCCACCCATCGAGAGAAATGCGACGAGAACCATCAAACCGCTACCAGCGAAAATCGACACAATCAGTACAATCCGATTAGTTTGGCGATGCTGCAAGTCTTGCTCCAAAACGGATGTCGTCAATTCGTCACCCGACGCCCTGGCAGCATGCAGCGAAAGACTATCCTCGGGACCACCGAAGGCCAGCATCGCGAAGCCGGTGATCGCCAGCGCGACGGCCAATAACAAGCAGACCGGAGGAAAGATCGATTTGAACATCACGCTGCGTTTTGTCATTACTCGTGTCGTAAAGCTTCGATCGGATCCATCATCGCCGCGCGGCGCGCCGGATACAGACCAAAGATCACGCCAATGCCGACCGAAATACTAAATGCGACGGCGACAGACCACCATTGGACGACGGTTTCGATGCTGGAAAATCTGCTGACGATCAGTGGAATGATGATTCCTAAAATGACGCCCAAAATGCCACCGCTTGCCGACAACAGTACCGTTTCCACAAGAAATTGAAACGTGATATCGCGGCGTTTTGCACCCAGAGCGCGTCGAATCCCAATCTCGCGCGT
>JAGQPO010001028.1 GCA_020426665.1 Planctomycetales bacterium | reverse complement strand
TGATCGAAGTCGCCAGGGCGCTGGTCAGTGACGCCAAAGTAATTCTGTTCGACGAACCGACCAGCTCGCTTCCGGCGGCGGACGTGAGTCGGTTGTTTGAAATCATCGACGGCCTTCGCCAGCGCGGATTGGCAATCGTCTACATCAGCCACTTTCTGGAAGAAGTCCGCCGGGTGGCCGATGATTATGCGGTGCTGCGCGACGGCAACTCGGTCGGCAGCGGTGAATTATCGAACATCACGGATGATCAAATCATTTCGTTGATGGTCGGACGTGATGTCAAAGATCTGTTTCCGTCGGTCCCTCACCAGATCGGTGTGGTGCGATTGGAGGTCGAAGATTTATCGGCTTCCCCGATGCCTAAAAAGGTATCGATGAGCATTCGTAGCGGCGAGATTTTTGGAGTCGCCGGTCTGGTTGGAGCGGGGCGTACCGAGTTGCTGCGCTGTCTGTTTGCGATGGAGCCGACTTATGCGGGACACGTTCGATTGGACGGAAAACGATTGCCCCATTCCGTCCGCGGACGTCGCAAAGCCGGTTTCGGATTACTCAGCGAAGATCGCAAGAGCGAGGGTTTGGCACAGGATCTGTCGATCACTGAAAACTTGGCGATGGGTAACCATGATCGATACAGCAAAGCCGGATGGTTGAATTTGAAGGACCGGCTTAGCGATGCCAAACGGTGGATCGATAAAGTCGAAATCAAAGCCCAAGATCCGTCCCAAAGAGTCTCGGAACTCTCCGGCGGCAATCAACAAAAAGTGGCGATTGCTCGATTGCTTGCCCAAGACGCAGAAATCTATTTATTGGATGAACCGACAAAAGGAATTGATGTTGGTACCAAAGCCGAAATCTACCGAATCATGGGTGAACTTGCGGCGCAGGGAAAAACGGTCATTTTCGTCAGTTCGTATTTGCCGGAATTGTTGGCCGTTTGTGACACCATCGGCGTCATGACACGCGGGCGTCTGGCCGAGATCCGTGCGGCGTCAGACTGGAATGAAGAAGAATTGATGAACGCGGCATTGGCCGTAGTGGATGAAACAACATGATCGTGAATGCTTTGAAACGAATCGTTAAACACGGGCCGACACTCGCGCTCTTTGCGATCATCTTGTTCTTCGCCGTCGCAGATTACTTGCACGGAAGTGGGAATTTTTTGTCGGCACGCAATGCGCGTGTGATCATGAACTCCGCGGCGTTGGTCGCCGTGCCGGCGCTCGGAATGACGTTGATCATCATCGCTGGAGGAATCGATCTGTCGGCGGGAACCGCGATCACGTTGTGCGGTACCGTGACCGCCGTCGCCTTTCGCGATTACACGTTGCCATCGACCGAATCGGGTGCCGCACTGTGGATCTCGCTTGCACTCGGGTGTGGCCTGTTGGCGGGGTTGGCCTGTGGGCTGGTCAACGGATTGATCATCAGCATCACCGAGATGGTGCCGTTTATCGTCACGCTTGGAACAATGACGATCTTTCTCGGGATCGGATTGGTCATCGCCGGTGAATCCGGAGTCGTTTCCGAACGCACGACGACGCTTGCCGACGGACAAACCATCAGCCACCTGCCGGATTGGATTCGATCGTTGTGTTATACCGGCAGCAACACCGACCAGTATTGGTTTCCATTGATTCGCGTTCCTTCCAGCGCGCTGATCGCGATCATTCTGGGCGTGATTGTTGCCATGATCATGCACTTCCCTGTGTTTGGCCGTAATATTGTTGCCGTCGGATCCAACCCGTCGACGGCACGATTGTGTGGCATCCGTGTCGGTTGGACCAGACTGTGGGTCTATGTCGTGGCGGGGATTTTTGTCGCCGTCGGCGCCCTGCTCTATTTTACAAATGTGAAAGGCGCCAACCCTTCCGAGGGGACGGGCAAGGAGTTGGAAATCATCGCCGCCGTTGTCCTGGGAGGCGGAAGTTTAAGTGGCGGACGCGGTTCTGTTTTCGGAACCATCATCGGTGCTCTGATCATCAAGACCATCGCCAGCGGTTGCACGTTGCTGGAGATCCCAAACACCTACACTTACATCATCATTGGCGGAATCATCATCATCGCCGTCTTAATTGACGGGCTGCGCAATGGAGCGCCCAAGTGGCTGTTTGACCGGATCCGATAGAGAAAGGTTGGTGGATGGAGTCCATCTGGACGAGAAAACGATGTCTGTCGTTTGGTGACCGCCATCGGGATGTTGGTGGGGTGATCCAAGCCGGAGTTGGTCAATTTGTCATTTGTCATCGGTCATTTTTCATTTGTCAATGGAGACAGGGAATCACTCCTCTCCACACCTAAAAATGACAAATGGCTAATGAGAAATGACAAATGACCGATGACAAACGACAAATTGCCTTCCATCATCCCATTCACGATAGCCTTACCGCCCCCGTTCTGTCCCTACTCCCCGGATCAAGGGGAATCAGCCAAACTAGGCGTTCGCCCCGTCCGACCTCCCCTGCCCCGCACCGTCTCGTGACAGAAATCGTCTCGCTTCCCGATGTCACCGCTGCGATGCCTGACCGTGCGCCGCTGGGGCCGGAAATCCAGGGCGGAGCGCTCAGTATCGGCAATTTTGATGGGGTTCACCTCGGGCACGCCAGTCTGCTCGGTCAAACCAGGCGGCTTGCCGACCAGATCGGTGGCCCCGCCATCGCCTGTCTATTCGACCCCCATCCGATCGCAATCTTGCGCCCCGAACTGGCTCCCAAGCGGTTGACATCGGTGGTCGAACGGGCGCGACGGATGGACGCTATGGGGATCGATTACTTGGTTGTTTGCCAGACCTCGCCGGAGTTGTTGAATCTTACGGCGGAGCAATTTTTTGATGGGCTCGTTTGCCGTAATCTTCGATGTCGGGGGTTGGTCGAGGGGGCGAATTTTTGTTTCGGAAAAGATCGCGGTGGCGATGTTGATTTGTTGAGCAAACTTTGTCGCCGACAGCAGATCCAGTTTCGCATTGCCGAAATGCAATCCAGCGACGGTGAAATGATCAGCAGCACACGGATTCGCGATTTTCTGGCCGGCGGTGACGTTCGCAGTGCAGCCCAAATGATGGCGACGGCACATTGCATCACTGGTATCGTTGCCCACGGCGACGGTCGTGGACGTACGATCGGATTCCCCACCGCGAACTTAGAAAACGTGGACGTGGTGATCCCCGCCCCCGGCGTTTATGCCGGTACCGCGTCGGCAGACGGGATTGAACATCGCGCGGCGATTCATATCGGCGAAAGTCCGACGTTTGGATCCGGCGAGGCGACGAAGGTCGAGATTCATTTGATCGGATT
>JAGQPO010001027.1 GCA_020426665.1 Planctomycetales bacterium | reverse complement strand
CGACAGTTTACCTTTTTGCCTCCTCTGCCCGCTGCGCCACAGGGGGCGCCAATGTCAACCGACGGGGACTTAGATGCGACTCCCGAGTCGGAACTTGATTCCCAGCTGCCGCTCGGAGCAGACTCGGTGGACGCGTTCTTCGACGCATGGGTAGATTTCAGATGACTTGTTACCCATGGCGTTTCGATCTCCGTGGACGTTCGATTCGAGGGGCATCGGTTTTATCACAGCGTCCCACCCCAGCCTTCCGGGCTGCAGAATTGCAAGCGTAATATCCGGTCTCCAACCCCAACAGCCCTACCGTGGATCGTTGTTCTCGCCGGCGAGACAAAACTTGGAATTGTTTTTGACTTGGCAAGTTTCATTTTGCGGATCGGCCGGTCAGAATAGGCATTCTGGGGTGCCACCTGCCACGCGGTCCTGCTGGACCGTTGCGCCAACCAAGACGTAGATCATGAATAACGCATCGGACGCACAGCGATTCTTAGTTAGTTCTAACAACTCGCCCCGCCTGAATGTGGCGGCGATGTCGACGTCCGTCGCCGCTATTTGCGACGGCGCAACGCAAGGACTGGGTGCAAGACGGCCGCCTCCGGTGCCGACCAGGCCAGGTTTTTAAGTCGGCCAACCGCTCTCTCCTTGCCGTCCTTTCATCGCGTTTTCCTTACGCACGCCCGACCCGAAGATCCATCGTGTGTCTTTTGGGGCAATGATGCGCCAACTCGCTCATATCCTGGTCATGATCCGCCATGAGTCACAAATACCCGTCGCGTTGGACGCGCACGCTGCGCAATCGATCGGGAAAGCGATACGTCTTGCGACTGCAACTCGAGCAACTCGAAAATCGTTACCTGTTGGCGAGTGACATCGCAGGTGTCGACCTTTCAGCCTCAATCGCGGCGCCGATCACTTGGTTCGAATCCTTTGACGAAGTGCCACGGATTCCGTTTGCGTCGCTGGCTGACGTCGATCCGGCATACCCCGACGGGTTCCAAGGACCGCGCGAGTTGGCCGCGGGGGAGTGGATCGTTCAGCTCGCGGAATCCGCTTCGCGCCGAATCCACATGCTACGGACGGCAGACGCAATGCTGGATGAAGCATCAAATGACTTCACCGTCATTGCCGGGCTCGGCGCCGCAGGACTGATGCTGGTTCGTGGAGAAGGCGTCTCTGCAACAGACATCGAGACGAGTTTGCGGCAGAATGAGAAAGTGGAATCGTTCAGTCTGAACTCGGTGATCACGGGTCAACAAACGCTGCCGAACGATTCCGACTACGTTCCGGGATTGATCGGAGGGCTGACAAAAATCGGTGCCGAGACCGCTTGGGACGAATCGACCGGCAGCATGCAAACGGTGGTCGGCGTCGTCGACTCTGGTATCGATTTGGATCATCCGGATTTGTACTTGAACATCTGGCTGAACCAGGGCGAGATCCCCGCGACGATCAAGGACTCCCTGGTCGACAACGACGGCGACGGATTGATCACATTTTATGACCTGAACAATCTGCACGTGATTGACGGCGAGATCTATGTTGCGTCGACCGTTGTCTTTGATGTGAATGGCAGATTCGTCTCCGGCAACTTGGCGACCGAAGCGGAGCTCACAACTGCGACGCCTTATGCCGCCGGTGCCAACGCGAACCTTGTGAAAGACTTGGCTGGTGACCGGGGCGGCATCAACGGGCGAATTGACGCCTTGGATCTGCTGGCCGATACAAAGTGGGCGGACGGTCGTGATACGGATGGCAACGGATTCTTCGACGATCTGGTAGGTGTCAATTTCCGTAGCGGAAGTGATGATCCACTTGCGGCCAATAACCCTGATGACGTGCTCGGCCACGGCACACACGTGGCGGGCACGATCGGTGCGATCGGCAACAACTCGATCGGTGTCGTCGGCGTCAATTGGCAGACCTCGTTGATGTCGCTTCGTATCTTGGACAACAACAACCGCAGCGATGCGGGTGCGGGATTACGGGCGGTAAACTATGCCAAGATGATGCGTGAACGTCACCGGATTGACGGCGACAATCAGACCGTCGAAGGTGCCAACGTTCGCATCCTCAACAACAGCTGGGGACAACCCGGCGGTTACGAACCGGCTTTCGAAACCGCCATCCGGGAACTGGGCGAAACGGGTGTCTTATTCGTCGCAGCCGCCGGCAACGGCGACATCTTTGGCAACGGCGTGAATAACGACCAGACCTCGTTTTACCCCGCCAGTTACGATGCGGAGAACATTGTCTCCGTCGCCGCATCAACCTTCGAGGATCGCTTAGCGACCTTTTCCAACTATGGTCACACCTCGGTCGACATCGCCGCGCCGGGCGTCGGAATCCGCAGCACGCTCAAGGGAGGAGGTTACGGCACTGCCAACGGTACCAGCATGGCGACGCCCCACGTCGCAGGTGCGGCCGCGCTCATTTGGTCGGCGTTTCCGCAGGCAACGGTGGATGAAATCCACATGGCACTGCTCAGCGAATTATCCGTTGATCCGCTCGCCAATGGAACTGAACTCGTTCGCGCTGGTGGGCGTTTAAGTGTTGCCAAGGCAATCGCTGCTGATGTATTCGCACCGTCGGCGCAGGTCGTTGCCAAGCAGAACATCACAAAGACAGGCGGAGAAACAACTGAATTCACAGTCGCGTACAGCCATCGCGACGGAATCGACCTCGACTCCATCGACGATGACGATGTGATCGTCAGGCGTCAGTGGGGGCCGGCTGACGAGATCCCGGTCACTCTCAAACCCGGTTCAAAATCGATAACCGCTGATGGCGCGATCGCGACCTATGTGATGAAAGCTCCCGGCGGAGGGAATTTCGCAAATTCAACTCCAATCGCGATCGATGATCTGACGCCCAATACGGTTACATCGGAGATTTGGATCGATGACGTACTCGGGATTCCCTCCGCCATCACCGTCTCGCTCAACATTCAACATACTCGACTCCAGGATTTGACAATCACACTCATCGCGCCCGACGGGACCAGGGCGACCTTGGTGTCGGCACGAGGTGGATTGTCAGATGACTTTGCCGGCACGACCTTTGACGATTCGGCGACGACGACGATCGCCGCTGGTGTTGCGCCGTTTAGCGGTACGTTTCGCCCTGAACAAAGTCTGACGCCATTGGTGGCTTCGGGCATCTCTGGAGCATGGACGTTGGAGGTGATCGATGCTGCGGGCGGAGAAGGTGGCACGCTGCAGGACTGGTCACTCGATTTCACCCCACGTTGGGATGCACTGGACTTTGGCCAATACGTCATTTCCACGGTCGCGGGCAACGTCAAAGCGGCAGCGAGTGACGTCACGGTAGAGACGCGAGAGGTCGGATCCTTCCACGTCCGTATCGACAATGACCCATCGGTACTCTACGTCGACGCGTTCGTTGATTCACTACAAAGTGGTTCGCTCCGCAGCGCGATCATTGCCGCCAATCAGGCATCACCCGCCGAGCGGACGATCATTTTGAATTCGGGAACCTACACGATTGACCTGGCACCCGTTGTGAATGCAACATCGACGTTTGGGGCGGCACTTGAATCGCTTCAGATTGACAATCCAGGCGGCTGGTCGGACGCAGACTCAGGAGATTTTGATATCGAAGGTAACGTTTGGATTATTGGAGACACTAATGACGACACGGTCATAGATGCCCAAGGATTTGATCGAGTCATTAAGGTAAATCCCGATGCGACGCTCCGTCTGGAACGCTTGACCGTTCAGGGCGGCGTGTCACCCGCGACACAAGGAGGCGGCGGAATTCTGTCACTCGGCGACTTGGAATTGCAACTAGTCATCGTACGTGAAAACATCGCCTTGGGGGAGACGCCATCACAGTCGATCTATGGTGGTGCAATCGCCGCATGGGCAGGAACCGCGTCGCTGAACCAATCGTGGCTGACCGGCAATCAAGCTGATTTCGGAGGCGCCATGTACTACGGTGTTCATGCAAACGGTATCGTTCAAAGAAGCACACTGGATCACAACAATGGAGGAGGGCTCTATTCGAATTCAAGACACGACATCTCTGTGGAGAACTCGACGTTTTCCGCAAATAGCGGTGGCTATGGGGCGATCGCAAACACACCGCTAGATGGTTTTTGGCTCGCAAATGGGTACAGTTGGTCCCCATCCATTAGCGCCGATGGACGCTACGTGGCATTTAAGTCGGACGCCAGCAATCTAGTGCCCAACGATACGAACGACACGAACGACATCTTCGTTTACGACCGCACTACAGGTTTATTTGAGCGGGTCAGCGTCAGCGCGAGTGGGAGCCAAGGGAACGGTATCTTTGATTCCCCCTCGGTGAGCGCCGATGGACGCTACGTGGCATTTGAGTCGTTCGGCAACAATCTAGTGCCCGGTGACACGAACAGTGGTTACGACATCTTCGTTTACGATCGCGCCACGGGTTCGATTGAGCGGGTCAGCGTCAGCGAGAGCGGTAGCCACGGGAACGGATTCAGTGGTAACCACTCCATGAGCGCCGACGGTCGCTACGTGG
>JAGQPO010001026.1 GCA_020426665.1 Planctomycetales bacterium | reverse complement strand
GTTTGATGCGCACATTCTTGTGGCCGGAATCAACGTTCGTTTTTAGGGTCCCACCGCGTTGTACGCAAATTCGATCAGACGCTTTCGGGTGACGCCACACATTCCGTCTCAATATCGGATCCCAAGAGAGCTCGCTCAGCATATGGAATCACTGACTCCTGGCTCATTAGAATCGCAATCGTATCTCGTCTCGCCGTTGTAGCACCCTCCGGCTTTATCGCCGCGAGATCAAGCAAACATCGGGCCCGGTCGTACTCGGCTCCGGAACATTTAGCGGATTTGATTCCTTGCTCAAAGCACTTGATTGCAGCAACTTTGCAGCCCAGTGCCCAGCAACCTCTTCCCTTGGCTCATTGGAACAGCCAAACACCAAATGCATCGATGCTCGACAGCTCATCCTAACTCCGATGTCAACTTCGCAATTTGCAACGCGTCGCTGGCAACATATCGTTGTCCCATTGTAAACGCCGTCGGTTTGCCGGACTTGGATCGTTTATCGTTTGTGATAGGATTTTCCAGCACGATGGTGTCCGGCGATTCCGGGGCCGAAAGCAATAAAATCTTGAACCGTTCACCCTGAGGACGGTATTCCTTGCTCACTAGGCGATCGACCAGCTTCCCCAACTCACCGGGGTAGGCGTCAATTCTCATTTCAATGTTGTCATACGATGCCAAAATCTTGGGGACGATCGGATAGATCACTCCTTTGGAGTAGAATCCCAGGCGGGAGACAATTTGAAAGGAACGACCTGCTTGGCAAATGTATGCATTTAGGTCCTGGTATTCTTTCCAAGCGGTTCGGGCTGCAACAATAACCGTATCATTAAGACTCGCTGTCAGCTCTTCCGCTTCCAGCATCGATTGTAATTCGCGTAGTAAGAATGCTTCCCGCTCGGAGACCACTTCCTTTGGATCTTCGAGCAGTTCGTTGATCGCTTGATCCAATGCGGTGAACGATGCCCATGCAATCCGGCTATCGTCGAAATGATCTAGTGTTGCCGGACGAACGTCATCTGGGGTCAGAACCAGCAGGACACATGTCGTTTCATCGGCCTCGTCCAAGCGAGCCAAGTGGCGTTCAATTTGATCCTTGCGAACCGTGTTGCGTACCGTCTTCGTTTCAATCAGTAAACGAACGCTGCTCGGGATGATTGCATCAGGCACCCCGGCACCGCCCTTAGATGGCTGATTCTCAAATCGAATCAGCTGAAATTCTGATTCCTCCAACAAAGCGCCAAGTAACCGCTCAATCCGGACAAGCGAAAGCGACCGAATCACAGCCAGGCAGGAGGCGGTAACCCGGTTCTCGCCAGTCGAATAGGTTGAAAAAATGCTGCTCATTGTGTCCTGCTACTACTTGTTGCTTTTCGTTTACTTAGCCCGGTTACTCAACTGCGGCAACCCAAAGGCCAATTCGTGCGCAAACGCTTTTCTTTTATCATGTGCGGTTGCCGACTCGTCGTTAATAAGTGTTTCGATACGATCCAATTGAACGGGGCGGATCCAGACCTGGCCGATGGGCGTGGCGTTGATCGGATCCGTTACCTCAACACGGGCCGGTCGGGCATTGGGCGTTAATGTCGGATAGAGAATGGTGCTCTGCGGATTAGCCGATTGACTGAGTGCGTAGATCACCAATTGGTAACGGAGAAGATTCAGAAACGACGCCCCACGAATCTTAGGAAGGATAGTGATCTGCAGGTCGCCGATTTGAATCCGTCCGACGTGCGAGAAAGCACTGATTCGAAGGCCGGTTCGAAGTTCGACAATCTCAAGCAGTTTCGATTCAGACAGGGTGGTGAGTACAGATTCAGTGACTACTGATCGATCCAAGAAGCGGTCTCGCAACTCTTCACAATTGCTTGGATCTTTCGTTTTCCATTCTTGGAGCGTAATCTCTTGAACCTGTCCGATCATTCCTCATCCTCATCGCCATCATCTTCGTTCGTGGCAGTGGAGGATTCGTCGGACAAGAGTGCTTCGGTCGATGCGAGGATGCTTGAGAATTCACTCAAGAGCCCCTGTACGAGAGTCTCTTCCTGTCCATCATCGAACAATTCATGTCGGACACGTTGCTTCGCAACATCGACAAGTTCTTTGCCGAGAATCTCTTTGAGCGTCCCGTAGTTCTCGTAGCAATACTCTTCTAGCGGCGGAATGATGTCATCTCGGATTGCCCTTTTTAGAGGGGCAATTTCTTTGATTGGACTACCTGCCTGCATCAGATAGGAATGGCCGATCTGCAGATTGCGCGCATCCCGCCCGGCATGTTGGCGAATCCGCTCGTTCAGAGCCTCAAACCATGCGCGAAGTGGAATTCCGCCGATATTTGAATCCCCGAGGGGTGTCCCGTCCGGCATCATTTCGATGAAGCCAAATCGTCTAGTTTTTGCGGGCAGATCAGGCTGAAGTATTTATGTCCCCATGCAAGGTTGCTGACAGCAGGGGCAAACTCATCCATTTGGTCTTGGAGTTCAGCGTAGTCCTCGTCCGAAGGCGATTCTGGCATTTGGTTTAGGAGTTTACCGCTACCAGCATTCGGGAGGCGGCCTAATGTTACTTCGTCAAAACGCCAAGATGGAAAAAACGCTGGTTGATATCGCAACCGGCCGGCCGTATCTGTCCGCGGGTGTGACACTCGCGCCGCACAATCTGTCCGGATTCAATGTTTGCGATGGTGCGTCAACCGGCTGCGCCGCGTCCTGTGTCCTATGGTTTGCGGGGTTGCGTGCCACGTCGACTAGCCGCAATTCCGCAATCCGTGATACACAATGGCTTTTCGGTCACCGTCGGTCGTTCATCGACCAATTGAACCGCGACATTGCAAACCACGTTCAGCGCGCCGAGCGGGACCAATTTGTTCCCGTAGTCCGTTTGAATGTGGCGAGTGACTTAGATTGGCGGGACGTCATCGAACAATGGCCGACGGTTCAATTCTACGATTACACCAAAATCCGTTCACGGTTTTCGGCCTACTTGGCGGGGGAGCTCCCGCAGAATTATGCGTTGACGTTTAGCCGGCATGAAAAGCACCATACCGCCACCATCGCAAGTTACTTGCGAAGGGGCGGGAACATTGCGCAAGTGTTCGACGTTGAATACAATCCGCAACACGGGAAGATCGGACCGCTACCCGAAGCGGTCCGCATTCACGGCGATGAGTGGTCCGTGATTGACGGGGACAAACACGATATCCGGTTGCCATCGATCGACGGGCGCGGGGTTGTTGTTGGTTTGCGATTGAAGGGTACTAGCGCGGCAAAGTCGCGCGCCCGACACAACCGGTTTGCGATGGGAGGGGATAACCCGTGAAACAATTATTGCAGCGCGTCGCCGCGTTTCTTTATCACGTGATCGATGCGCCCGAAACGGCACCCGAAACACGCGAGGCAGCGCGGGAGCTCTCGGAAGATATCACCGACGCAATCAACGGAAACTATCGGGAGGGCGACGACGAAGAGGAATAACGCTAGCCGCGGCTAGATTCAATCTGAAGGGGAACCCCTGCGCAGGGGTGTGTAATGGTTTCCGATCGTTCATCGATCGGACCGATACGCACCCCGCGTTTCGTTAACGGGGGAGCGTATCGGCTACGCTCCCCCGTTTTTTCATGCGCGCCCGATGCATTGCCCCTATTCTCGCCGCGGACCGTTAGCGGTCCGTTCTCGCCCCCGCGGTCGATCCCCTCCCGCGCCGCGCGGACCGCCACCGATACGCGCCGGCCGTTCGTCGTCGCGACGCGTCAACAATCCCCGCGCGCGTGATCGGTTGCGCTGCAGCTGCGCCCGAAACTTTCCCGCGTCAATCAATCGGCCATCGTTGCCGATCGGTCGGCGCTGCGCGGCGCGAACCGATCGACGTGGACACTTCGCGAAAGCCAACCCGATCCCCGCGGGTATTTTCGAAAATCTTGCGACTATTTTTGCGCCGGAATTCCGCGCGCAATCAGCTGAAAATCCGGTCCCCCCTTCGGGTCGCGAGTAGCAGATCTTTGGATCGCGCGTTTGTGGGTGCCTGTCCACACGATTCGCGTGTAAGCGGACACGCAGAGCTTTATCGCATTAGAATTCCATACTTTTTCGTCCTCAGCATGACACATTCCAACGAATCAATTCCCTGTTTGGCAGCGTCGGGAAGGAGGGGCATCCGAATTCGAACCTTAATTGGATGAACAGTGTCCTTCCCTCGGTCAACTGTTCCTACTCAACGCTCCGTTTGGGTCCAAGCTTCTGATCGAAGGATTGAGTTGGGCATTCGGAATCGTTGTGCTATTGTTACGCCCTGCACGGCACTGGCCTCGACATCGTCCTCGTTGAGTGTCAGCCAGACGTGCGTTGGGCCGTGGCCGTCACCACGCTCCCTCAGCAAACTCGGCGAAGTAGTTGGGGTGGCTTTTAATGGGCGGTGTTGAGAAGGTGCAGGTCGGACCGTCGAAACGCAGAAACGCCGTTGATCTTTCGCGGCCTCTCATCTTCGGCACGATCAGTTTGGTTTGTCCGTCTTCAACGCCATGCAAGAAGATCACGCCGTCAGCGTCTTGCTCGATTGCTCCGGTGCCACGCAGATCGCTCATGCGTGGTTCACGCGGCTTGTCCTTCTCGCTTTCTCGATTCAGCTGTGACAGTAACACCACCGGAATCTCTAGTTCTCGTGAGAGTTGTTTGAAGGATCGGGATGCAGCAGTGAATCGCTCGTACTCGGTTTCGCGAGGGTGTGCCGGTTCGAGAATTTGCAGGTAGTCGATGATGGCGACCGCAATATTGTCGGTCGCCTTGTGCTTTCGAATTTCGGCACTAATCGCTGCCAATGTCGAGTTGCGGGCTTTTGGCTCACTGACGATAAACGGAATGTCTGCTGCCGCTTTTGCAGCGTTTTCAATCATTCGCATCTGATTGGCGGTCACACTATGGGAATTGATCGCCTTTCCATTGATCCCGGTCGTGCGAGACAAGTACCGGCCGGCAATCTCGGCTCGGGACATTTCCAGCGAAACAAACAGCGCTGATTCGCTCGAAGCCGCGATCGCTTCACCAC
>JAGQPO010001025.1 GCA_020426665.1 Planctomycetales bacterium | reverse complement strand
CCTGGTCTTGGTTCAGCTTGTTGCCGTTTACATCCTCAACCGTTGGGTCGATCTGGACGCGATAACTGCCGGCCAGTGACTCCGGTGCGGCGAGAGCGAATGTGAAATTGAGTTGATCACCGGAATCCAGAGGATCTCCCGCTACGGGGAGAGATGAGCCGGTCGGCCCGTAGACCGTGATCTGATCAGCGGTAAACGTCGCGCTGTTGATCGGTTCAGAAAATGACACCTGGATCGTGTCGAGAGGCCCTGCAGTCGGGCTAGCCGATGCCACCGAAACGACTTGCGGCCCCAGGACATCGCCCTGTCCGATTCGCACGTCATCGACCAAGTAATCATGCGACGCGTGGTAACCGTGATGGATAAAACGAATGAATACGTCGGAATCCATTACGATTCCCGCATCGGACAAGCGTGCGTCCAAGTCGTAACTCGGATTGAACCACAGACTGTTGGCACTACTGATACTCGGCGACAATGTTGACCATGCGGTTCCGTCACCGCTTACGGCAACTTCCATGTAGTACAGTCCGGCCCACGACCCTCCGGTCTGGCTAATCCAGAAGTCAAACGTTACATCCGTTGCCCCGGAGAGACTGCTGAGGTCAAATTCAAGGATGGCAACTGATGTGGATGCGGAGAAACTTGCGGCGTTGTCGAACCGTAAGGCGTTTGTCCCCGTGTGTGCCCCGCTCGTTGAATCCAAGACGACACTGCCGGTGTTGGTGCCCGAAAATGACCAGTCGGTCAAAGCTGCCAAGTCGGCGACTTCGAAACTCTCGGTCAGCGGAACGGTTGCGGCAAGCACGCGACGCGACTCGAGCGATTCAGCCAAAAGGCGACGACGACGAATCGCGTGATTGCAATCCAATTTCCGCCATTTTGATTTCGTTTCTCGCTGAAAAGCACCTTTGCTGAACAGTTCCATCGATCCGCCTCTATCAATTCGCTTCAACGCCGGGTGGTACTTCGACACCTGAACGTTCGATCATAGAAGGGGAGGCCGTGAGATTGGGAATGGCACCGGGATTTTTCAATAAAAACCCGAAATTAGGATGCTTCTCGCTAATCCGTTGCGTGTCAAAGCCGATTCTTGCGGTTGCGGAACACGTCAAGAGTTCGGACCCGAACCGGCAATCGTCGAAAGTCTTGACGCTTTCCCTACGGCTGGAATCCCAATTTTCAGTTGGTACAAAGCACGAGTGCCGGTGTGGATCATTTATTTTTCCCCACGTCCTCCGACACTGGGACGTTCGCTATCATCAGGGGTTCCGTGTCTTATGTCCACTTGAATTGCGAATTGCCATGCCAAGTATCCTTGTTGTCGACGACAGCGCAACGCAGATCGCATTGATCAATAAAGTCTTATTGCTGGAGGGCTATACCGTTTCGACGGCGTCCGACGGTGTCGAAGCCTTGCAGCGACTTCGCGAATCAACGCCGGATCTGGTCGTCACGGACATGCAGATGCCGGAAATGAACGGGGTGGAATTGATTCGGCAGATGCGGAACCAGTGCCCGCTTGTTCCTGCGGTTCTGATCACGGCGTTTGGTAACGAGGACTTGGCGGCAGAAGCTCTTGGCGTTGGTGCGGCAAACTACATTTCAAAGGAACACCTCGGGATTCTGCTACCGGATATCGTCGACCGAATCGTTACGTTTGCCGAGGCCAACGCCCAGTCCTTAGATTTGAAAGGAGCGTTGACCCGCACGTCGTTCGAATTCATGATCGATTGTTCGGTCGAGCGTATCACTCCGCTGGTCAGCTTACTGGTAAGATTGCTGGCATCCATGAACGTCCTTCATACGGGGGACAGAATTCGGATCGCCGAAGCATTGAACTACGTGATCTTTCATTCCATCATTCACGGGAATCTAGAAGTGCCGGTCCCGTCGGTGCCGCTGGCGGTCGAAGAAGCGATCGCCTTGGTTGAAGAAAGGCAACGGGATCTCTCCACGGCATCGTTGACGGATCGATTCGTTCGGCTGCAATTGGATGTGACCGATCGCGAGGCCAGGTTTGTTGTCTCACACCAGGGGGCCGGGCCATCGATCTGTCATGCGCCATTGCCAGGAACTCCGGAGAGTTTTTCTGATGAACGTGGTCGCGGAATGTTGTTGATGACCAGTGTGATGAACGAAGTGTTCATCCATCCCGTGACGAACGAAATGACACTGGTCAAATATATTTCCAAGTGACAAAATCGCGGCGCAATTGGCGATCTGACGGCTGCGTTTTTCTGGCCGCTTCGCGTTCGTTTGTTGTTGCGGACCGCATAGCGACTTTGCTTCCTGCTGGACGAGCCGGCGAGGGGAGCGGAGGTTCAATTAGATCAGGGGCTGTGAGCATCGCCACCTCATCGCGCGAACATCCCAAGACATATCGTGGCGCGATCTTTCTAGCTGTCCAAGTCGCTCTCAACCGCGCCGGTCCATCCCAACATTTCGATCTCGTCTCGCGTTGCCCAGCGACTGGCTGCCCAAAGACCTGCTCGACAAATCGGGCATCGGGGTTGCTCGGGATCAACATAGATGTGTTGTGTTCGCACATCAGGTTCCATCCAGACGGCTTCGCATTCGTCGCACATCACGAACCCCTGGCGGGGCATGACTTCGGTCGGGTCGTCCCCGGTGCAAATACGAATCCCACATAGTCCCCCGCCACAGATCGGACAGGTTGCGATCGCGTGAAGAGGTTCGTTCGTTTGGGAAGCCCGCGGCCCAGAATCCGCTGCAGAATCAATTCGGTCGTTCATCGGGGTATCAAAGCGGATAGGCTGTTATGAATTGAGTCCCTTCAAGCACCATTTTGACGCGACGAGCCATCGGCTTGCGCAGACGGTTGCCGTCACGTCCACCGACGTAGCCGACGCGCCGTCCCAGATCGACGGTATAAATCGTGCGATCCTGGTCGACTTCCTTGGTCGTGCGTTGATTCTTCTTGGCACGTTGATACGCGTCGTCGATGGTGGCGAGGGCTCCTTCCATACCGCCGTCAAACACACCGTGTTTACCCGGCCGGGACGGCTGGTCTTCGGTGTGCCGACGCAAGTGTTCCAAGCGGTGCCCTTCAGCGCTGCCCGGCAGGTACTGTATGCCCTGTGGCGAGATGTATCGATCGGTACGTGTCTCGCGAAGCAGGCCATACAAAAGTCCCTCACCGTCGGACGTATTCTGTTGCCCGGCGGCCGACGGCGACTTGTTGTGGGCCAAACTGCCCGAAGGTGAACTGTCGGGCTTTGTGCGATCGGTCTCAGCTGAGTCGCGATTGTTGTTCGTCCGTTCGGCTGCGGCCTTGAATGGTTCGCTGAGCGGGCCGGACTTGTTCTGACTCGGGGCAGGTTGTTTTGGGTCTGCCTTCGAGTCGCTATTCGGGTTGTCCTGGCCAGACGCCTGGATTGAGGTGGCACTTGTTGCGACTTCTTGCGGTGCGTCCGCTGGGCGTCCCGCGTCGCCGACCTTTTCGAGATCGTTGCCGACCCTTCCGGCATCGGCAACAATTTCGGTCGGATTGGTATTTTTAAGCCCCGGCAGATTCCAACCGAATCGTTCGTTCAGATGTGGCTGGATAAGCGCGTACAGCGCGAGCAAGGCAACCACCGCAATGGAGCCCGCCTTTTTGCGTCCAGCGGGACGATCAGTCGCTGTGTTTTCCATGCCGCCCGCTTGGTTGGGTGCTTGATTCATGCAATCACGAACGCGCTCTCGGTCGCGGAGCCGCGACGGGAGGCCTGATCGGCGCTCCGTTGGAGTTTACCATTTGAACTTCGTCGTTGTCCACGTCGGCGACAGTCATCTGGCGGTCGGAGATCTGTCGGCCTTTGACAACGTAGGTATCTTGGGCGTTCGCTTCTTGTTGGTAGCGACGACGATACTTGTCGCCGTATCCATAGCCGATCGATTGATAACTTCCGCTGGCGCTACTCTTATACGACGCTCCGCCACTGACCTCGTCGATCTCGTTGACGACAACGCCCATCACGCGGGCTCCGGCCGAACGCAGCATCGCGATTGCTTCTTTGGCGTTGGGTTTACATCGACGGCGGATCCGCATCACAAGCATTGCCGCATCGACGTAGGTGGTGACCACCGTCGGATCACTGACCATCAATAGCGGAGGTGTATCAACGATTACAAAGTCGTAATTGTCGCGTGCCCACTGGAAGACATCTCCCAATTCGGCCAAGGTCAACGCCTCGGCCGGGTTGGCTGGTAAAGGTCCACAGGGCAGGATGTCAAGGTTTTCAATGGGTGTTTGATGAATCGCTTCGGCCGGTCCCATTTCGCCGTTCAGAACGTTTGTCAGACCTGATTTTGCCTCCAGGTTAAACCGCAGCGAAAGTCGTGGGCTGCGGAGGTCCAGGTCGATCAGCAGAGTCTTTTTGCCGGATTGGGCGATCGAGCAACCGACGTTGGCGGCCAGCGTACTCTTCCCGTCGCCCGGCAGAGGGCTAGTGATTTGAAAAACTTTGCTGTTGAATTGACGTCGATCGAACAACAATGCGGTTCGAACACCGCGAACCGCCTCTGCAGCCGGCGAGTACGGACGATGCACGACGGAAAGTTTCGGGTCCAAGCTGGCGATTTCCGAGTCCACCATCCCCTTGGGCGTTTGAACGCGTCCTTCGTCAAGCGGAATGTGTGTCAACACGGGAAGTCGAAGTTCTCGTTGAACCTCTTCGGCACTACGGAACATTTTGGCGCTGACTTCAAACAACATCGCCAATAACCCGCTCAGACCAAGTCCGGCCATCGCATAAAGTACAACGTCCTTTTTCAAATCTGGGCCGGTCACATAGGCTCGACCGGTTTCCATCAGCGGTTCGACGATGATGCCACCACTGACGTCGGCCAAATCGATCGCCGAAAGTTTTTGTTCCAGCTGGTGACGCAGACCCTTGATGCTCTCGATTTGGCGTTGAAACGAAGCTTCTTTCTCCTCCTTTTCCTTCAATTCGTCGGCCAGGAACCTTTGTTCTTCGATTTGCTTGTCCAGTGCATTCATGTCTTCGGTCAAGATCGTGATCCGCTCGTGAAGGCTTTTCA
>JAGQPO010001024.1 GCA_020426665.1 Planctomycetales bacterium | reverse complement strand
GTTCGTCGCCCCGGGCAAGTGCCCTGCCGCAAACTCGCTTTCGGTTCGGACATCTAGCAAATAAACGGCGCGGTCCGAAGGTGTCACCAACGATTCGGCATGGACGATCGGATGATCTCCGCGGAGCACGCCGGCCGCGACAAAGCCGGCCATGTTAATCGGGTCCTTCGCATGTCCGTACTGTGGTGCGTAACAGAGTTCCGATTCTTCCAAATCATCGACCGTCATGCCCGCTTGGATGGCCATCGCGATGACATCGATACGCTTTGCGACGCCGTTGCCGCCCACACATTGGGCTCCCAGTATCTTGCCGTTGCCCGGTTCAAAAACCAACTTCAACGTCATCCCTTGAGCGCCCGGGTAATACCCCGCGTGGTCCGAGGGATGGATATAGATTTTTTCACAGGCCGTTCCGGCACGGCGTAGCGTTTTTTCGCTTTGACCGGTCATCGCCGCAGTCATCCCAAAGACTCCGACGACGGAGCTGCCTTGAGTTCCGCGGTAACGGGAATCGCGTCCGAAAATGTGGTCCGCAGCGATTCGGCCTTGCCGGTTTGCCGGGCCGGCAAGGGGAACCTGGGTGGGTTGCCCGGTAATGAAATCAGAGACCTGGGTGACGTCACCAACGGCGTACACGTTATCGACGCTGCTGCGCATGTGGTCGTCCACGATGATTCCGCCGCGCGGATTGCAGGCGATGCCCGCGTCGGCGGCCAGCCGGCTTTCGGGGCGCACACCGATACTGACAACGGCAAAGTCCGCAGTGATGACTTCGCCACCGGCCAGATGAACATCAATGTTGGAACTGGTATCAACGAAACGTTGGACCGATTCGTTCAATCTCAGCTCGACGCCCTGTTGCCGCAGGTGGTCTTCCAGGGGAACCACCATTTCACGATCCCACGGCGTCAGGATTTGATCGCTGATATCGATCATCGTCGTTCGAATCCCTCGTCGGACCAAGTTCTCGGCGACTTCGACTCCGATGAATCCGGCGCCAACGACGAAGCACCGTTTGGCACCCGAAGTGGCGTGTTGATGCATCAGGTCGGCATCATTCAGGTCGCGCAGCGTCAAAACCCGCGGCCCGTCGATCCCTTCGATCGGCGGCCGAAACGGCGATGCCCCGGTCGCAATGATTAGTTTGTCATATGTCTCGTTGTATCGATCGCCCGTTTCCAGATCTTGCACCACAACTTGACTGTTCGGCAGGTCGATCCGAATCACTTCGGACCGTGTCCGCACATCTAGCCGATGCCGCTTGCGTAGCATTTCAACCGGAGCGACCAGCAATTTGTCGCGAGATTGGATTTCACCGCCAACGTAATACGGCAACCCACAGTTGGCGAACGAGGGATGGTGCCCCCGTTCCAGGACAATGATCTCCGCATCGTCGGAGAGTCTCCTGGCGCGAGCCGCCGCCGACGCGCCGCCCGCAACTCCACCGACAACAACGATTTTCATTGATTCGATTCCTTCGATTGAATGAGAACACTTTGCCGACAAAACAGGTCATGCACCTGCGTTTTGCAACAGCGGTCCGGCGTCTCGTACGCTTTGACGGACCCCGTCGGCGTAGGTTTTGAAATTGTTGTGAAACAATTCGGCCAGCTTCATCGCGGTTGTATCATAAGCCGTCGGGTCGGCCCAGGTTTGCCGTGGAACAAGCATTTTGTCCGGCACGTTGGGACACCGGGTAACGACATCCAAACCGAAACAGGATTCCTTTTCGGTCGGTGCATCTTTCAGTGTTCCGGCGTGAATCGCATCCAGAATGGCGCGGGTGTAGGCCAATTTCATTCGGCTGCCCTCGCCATACGCTCCACCGCTCCATCCCGTGTTAATCAGCCACACGTTTGCGTTGTGGTCGGTGATTCGTTTGGACAACAACTGTGCATACTTGCCGGGGTGCCAAACCAAAAACGGCCCGCCGAAACATGGCGAGAACGTGGCTTCGGGTTCCGTGACGCCGACTTCGGTGCCCGCAACCTTTGCCGTGTAACCGCTGATGAAATGGTACTCCGCTTGATCCGGCGTTAATCGGCTGACCGGCGGCAAAACCCCGAAGGCGTCACAGGTCAAGAAAATGACATCGGTCGGATGACCGGCGATACAGGGGATCTTTGCGTTGGGAATGTATTCGATCGGGTAAGCACCACGGGTGTTCTCGGTGATACTTGCGTTTGCGAAGTCAACGTGATGGTCGGCCTGGTCGTAAACAACATTCTCCAACACCGCACCGTATCGCAGCGCGTCAAAAATCTGCGGCTCCGCCTCGCGAGTCAAATAAATTGCTTTGGCATAGCAACCGCCTTCGATATTGAACACACCTTCGTCCGTCCAACAATGTTCGTCATCGCCGATTAATTCCCGCTTCGGGTCGGCGGACAATGTCGTCTTTCCGGTTCCCGAAAGGCCGAACAGAACGGACGATTGCCCGGTCGAACTGTCCGCAGTTGCCGAGCAGTGCATCGGTAAAACCTCGCTGCGCGGCATCAGATAGTTCATCAGCGTGAATACGGCTTTCTTCATCTCGCCGGCATATTGCGTCCCCAATATGACAACCTCGCGTTTTTCCAAACTCAAATCCACGCTGGTTTTGGAAGTCATTCCGGACGTGTATCGATTGGCCGGAAACGCACCGGCATTCAAGATGACACAATCCGGTTCGCCGAAATCAGCCAATTCCTCTCGCGTCGGTCGAATCAACATGTTGTGCATGAAGAGGGCGTGATAGGGACGAGCGCAAATCACTCGCACCTTGATTCGATACTTTGGATCCCAACCCGCAAACGCATCCAACACGTACAGTCGCTCGCGGGTGTTCAGATAGTCGATCGCTCGCTCTCGGTTGACACAAAAGGTGCTTTCTTCCAGACCGATATTGACAGTTCCCCACCAGACGTCGTCCGTTGATTCAGGGTGCTTGACGATTCGCTTGTCCTTGGGTGATCGGCCCGTCTTGTCACCCGAGTATGCGATCAATGCCCCGGTGTTCGACAGCGTCGCGTGCTTTTCATAACGCAATGCCTCTTCGTAAAGGGCGGCGGGAGAGGCGTTGCGCATGACGTTTTTAACATCAATTTCGTACTGGGATAAATCAAACATTTCTCGCTCTTATGCCTTTTCCTGTGAATCAAAGTGTCCCACGCAACACCGTTTTCCCAAGTCTGTCGATCGAAGGTTGGGTAAATGGCATGTCGCTTCAAGTGTTGTTGACCCACGGCACACCGCGCGCCAATTCGAACCAGCACATGGATTGGGGGGGCGATGCCCGACGCTAATTACACCCTAGTGGGGCTGTAAACGCGTCAGCGATTCATGCACAAACTGCGGCAACTCGTTGATGTGCATTACTGCACTCCACAGGTTCGTGTGTGTGTGAATGCGCCACATCGTAACACGATCGCGCTGGTTAGGGGATAGACGGTTGGACCGCAAGAACAGGGCGCGGAGGGGCGTGGTCGAACCGACAAAGGCGTTGACCGACAAGTCAATCCGACTTCAGCAGGTATCGACCATCACCCAGGTATTTACCAAGCCGATCTTGACGCTGCAAAACGGACAAAGTTTCCGCGCCGTCCTCGGAAACCACAGCCGGGTTGTCCGAGGAGATGGCTAGCTCAAACTTGATTTGAATGGTATTCCCACCACGCCGCCCAGATTTAGTCCATCGCCCGATAGGAGTCGGTTGCTTGAAATCGTTGCGGGGATTGCCGGGGTTGATCAACAAACGCAACTCGGCTTGATTCGGGAAGGCGACGACATGACGACTGCTCCAAGAACTTCCGCCGGTTCGAAAGGATTCAAGGGGCAGGAACTCAGATACCGATTCAAACTCTTGCGCATTTGATGTCAGTTCCCAACCGATGGGCGATTCTTTTTGCGACGAGCTTGTGATTAAAAATCGATAGCCATGTTCGGCGACCAGGGGGATCGACCAAGATCTCTCGCCTGAGTCAAGTGACAGGGGCTCTTTTGAAGTTGAACGATTGCCTTCCTCCGTTTTCAAATCAATTCCGGATTGATTAGTTTCTGTCGTCTTCCACGACGTTTTAACATCCAAGGAGTGATTGCCGGCGGGAACATGGAATAGGACGGAGTCTCTATCAATCAGATTCGAAATAATGCGGGTGCCTCCAAATTCGGGAATGTCATCGGCGCTTCGGCAGAGCTGTAGAACGCGTAGGATGACGTCTTGGTCCTGGACAGATTGATCTCGCGATTTTTCCATCTGTCGCGACTGAGTTTGCAATGCACTCAATTCCTGTTTGAGCCGATCGAGGTCGTTAGCCATCGATTGCCGAGTCGTCACCGTCCAGACCAACAAACCGACCAGGGTGGCAGCAGTGCAAAAGAATGCAACTGTCGCAAGCGTTGGCATTCTTCGACGATCATGATGGTCGGCGGTTTTCATTTGGCATTTTTCGGCAGAGGGAAATCTTCAAAATCGCTCGGCTTCGTGCTCAGCCACAAACATCCGTCCGCCGGGGCGTTGACATGCGCACCACCCTGTTGTTCCACCCGAATTTGAATATTCAACAGCCAGGGTAAAGGACGGCTGACGGGAAAATCCAGTTGTGTTTGGCCACTGATGTGGAAGGAGCCCGTGCGGGGAACTCCGTCGCCGGTAAAGCTTGACTCCAAAATGACTTGGTCGTTTAAGCGAATACTTACGGGCAGCATGTTGTCGATTGTTTTGTTCGCGTCAACCTGAAGGATGCATTCACCGCTTGGCAATCGTCTTTGAAACGGTCCGCTGTGTTCGAATCCGGGACCGGGATGTGATTCAAGTATCTGATCCAGTTTCTCAGAGGCTTGGCTGCCGCCGCCGGCCGGTACCAACGCATATTTCAGCCAAACTTCGCGTTCGGTGGGGACAGAAATGCGAAACACAACCGGTGCAAGATTGCCGTCTAGGCTCAGTTGCGGAACCGTTCGCAGCGCAACGATTTCGGGTCCTTTGGGTTCAATCGAGCCGTATTTGTGCTGAATGACTTGAAACTGTCGTTCGGCGATGTCCCGCAGCCGACGGATCGAGTCGAAATTCTCTTGCTGGTGTTTCCGGATCAATACACGTTGCGGATCGTCGAGCGCAAGCTGCTGGCGTTTAACGTCGATCTCATTTACCAACTGGGCCCGCAAGGCTTCATCGCGCTGAACCTGTC
>JAGQPO010001023.1 GCA_020426665.1 Planctomycetales bacterium | reverse complement strand
AAAGTATGTTCCGCATTGGCGCAAGACGCTTGCCGAGGTGATCCGCCAGCGTGTGTCGACCGCGAGCACCAACAACATCATCAACTCGATTCGTTCAGGGTTGATTCGTCCCGATGATCATTGGCTTGGTCTGTTCGAACAGGCGATCGAGTTGGTGACCGAAGAAGAAGGGCTGTTGCTTGAACCAACAACGAGACCGCCATGACGTGTGTTACGAGTCCTCTATCGCATGCGTTTCAGCAAGTTGGTTTTCATTTGCAAACCGAGAAGGTTGACTCGTTGTCTGTGATGGTCCAAAGTGACGATTTTCGCATCAATCGGCACTTTCCACGGACCCGGAGCGACTCTTTCGCCTCGCCAAACGCGATCACTTCATCTGAAATCGAACTGATCAAGAGAGTGAAAACGCTATCGTTACCCAAGTCACACTGGGCAGACTTAGCAACCTCCTGAACCAGCACGATCGTGCTGGAAGCGGGCGCAAAGAAAAACCGTCAGTCAACGTCTACATACGCTGTCCGACGGTTTGTTGATTAGGGAGTGAACGATGTTATTCGGCCAGGGGAAATCCGACAGCAGGGCCTTCTCCAGGTCGGTAATGGGCATTTAGAAAACTAATGAACGGTCCGCCAACCGACCCCAAGCTTTTTGTAATTGCTTCACAAATAGGAGCAATTCTACGATTGGATGAATACGCTTTGAAAGACATGACAGGTATTATCTCTTTCATTTTCCCTTCTTCCTCTAGCACCAAAATAACCGCGGTAGTCGGGGTTTCCGCATCGCGTTGGACTTCTTCAATGCTGAGATGGTATTCGTCTCGAACGCGTTGATTTGTCTTCAAAACGCTTTTCTTAAACTCAGCGCAGTACTTCTTTGCTGCACCATAGCTGAACTCCAATTCTCCAGAGCTAAAAACTTCCGTCGATCGATACGTCCACTCGACTCGGTTGTCTGAGTAAAACGACATACTGATTGATGAAAACCCAACTTCTCCTTTGTGGTCACAATAGTCGAGCACCGATATTTTCAGATCACCTTTTGCGTGTGCCGCAATATCAGAAAGACTAGTCGTGCCGAGCAAAACTACCATAATGAGTCCAATCCGATTCATCGCACGTCTTTGTTGATTGAGGGAACGAACGGTGGCATCCGAACAAACGGATGCCGATGATGGTTGCCCGCCTGGTTTTTCTCGTCCGGACCCCAGCCTGGCTTTTTCGGGCAAATACCAGAGTGAGAACATCCATCCTTAGGGGAAAAAAATCCGTCATCGTAGGAAGCACTGCAAGCTGAATTGCCTTTAGAGCCTTTAATATAAACTGTAAAATAGAAATGCACGTTCGTTGTAGGCTTGCCATCAGGGCCAGGCGGTCCTTGTGGGTTGCCTATCTGATTTTGTGGAATCTGATGATCGATTAATCCGCCAAAACAAGGCAGGTGAAGCGAATTAAATGCATTTTCGTATGCTCGCGCCCAAGTATAACAATACTGACCACCGACACACTCCTCATGAGTGTGTGGCCACCCTCCTGATAGCGCTCGTGGTACTGGTGGCGGGCGATTATAGTTGTTCTGCCATGCAGTCATTAAGGCATTGGTCAGCAATACTGCTTGGTTCTCGCATTCCTGTTCGCTACATACCCCTTCGCAACAGTTTGCACACGCAGTTTTAAGATTCGACAAACCTCGAAGTATAGAGTTCAAACCTTCCACGTAACTTGGACCTTCCGGGTCATCCTCGGGCATTTCCGGGCACGGAACAATGACAGTTGCCTGCTGTTCATCATCTCTATACCCGCATTGTCCATTGCCTAAGCTGATGATGTGGTGACCTTCCGGCGAAATCCCGATAACAGAAACTTCAAGCCCGCTGGGGTCTACTCCAGCCTCAACAAAATAAGCTCGATAAATGCTTAGGCCGTCTTTGTAATGAATCGGATCACGGCCCAAGAACCGTCCACACATCGAATCATACATCCGCGCCCGATAGTGGTAGATAGCAAGCTCGTCGTCCCACTCGCGCCCCGTGTAAGAGTAACGGTTGCCTTCCGCGGTCGCACTCCGACCACCTCCGCTGCCATCGAACACCGACAGTCCGCCATAGGCGTCATACGCGTACCTCTCGACAATCGCACCGCTTGAATCTGTCAGCGCGTTAACACTGTATTGTTGGCCGCTAACGTAGC
>JAGQPO010001022.1 GCA_020426665.1 Planctomycetales bacterium | reverse complement strand
GGTGTCCTTTGATCCCGAGCGGGCGTGTCAAAACGTGGCGGAACTTGCCGGCGTCTCTGTCGATCAAGCCAGAATGACGATCTACGAAAGCGGGTCGCTGGACCTTTACGAGAGCGGTCAATTGACCAGTCACGCGTTTTGGACTTTGATCCTGGATTCGATAGAGGTCAAACAGGCGAGCTTGCCCCAAGAAGTGTTTTTGGATGCGATCAGCGACATGTTCACGCCAATCGACGCGATGGTCGATGTCGTTGAATTCACACGTCGACGGGTCGGCCGAATCGGCGTGCTTTCCAACACCTGTCCCGCTCATTGGAATTGGGTACGCCGCCAGCCCTGGCGTATCTCGCAAATCGACTACGACGTCAAGATTCTCAGTTATGAAGTCAGGTCGATGAAACCCGATTCCAACATCTACATGGCGGCCGAACAGGCCGCCCGAGTTCGTCCCGATCAGATCCTGTTCGTCGACGACAAGGCCGAAAATGTGGACGCCGCGAAACGGCGTGGATGGATTGCCCAGCAATGCTCCGGGGCTGAGCAAACCAAGGCCTGCATCGAACGTGTACTGAGCGTCTTGAATGTCACAGACTAAAGAAGCGCCTGGACTAAGCGGATAACACTAAGTTCTTGCGTAACGGAACTCGTCAAGAGTTTCGAAAAAAACAGAAATCACCGAAAGTCTTGACGACTTCCGCTACTTTCGAA
Source organism: Planctomycetales bacterium (assembly GCA_020426665.1). Lineage (GTDB taxonomy): Bacteria > Planctomycetota > Planctomycetia > Pirellulales > Pirellulaceae > Stieleria. The sequence continues at coordinate 4,209 of JAGQPO010001022.1, read as the reverse complement.
ACGCTTCCAGTTCGTTGAATCCGTCACCTGCCGACGGACTGGAAGTCCGCCGTACGCCAAAAATAAACTCGCTGAAACACAGATCAGCTGCCCCAGTGTCGACTGAAGTCTCGGAAACCCTTCATGAGAACAGGCGCAACCCTGTCTGCGGAGGGGTGTTTCTTCGAAAATCACTGGACAATTGTTGAACTAGTTGGTATCTCCGGCGAAGATACGCCGGGGCCATATAGGGTGCGTGATGATAGCTGCCAGAGGGTTGCCTATCTTGCCCACACAATAACAACAGCGCAGAGTTCAACATGTTTCATTGGCGCCGGTCTGGTCAAAATCTGTCATTCACCAGCCGATTGAAGAAGAAGCGGGCAAGAAAGAGCAAATTGGAGGCGCTGGAGGCCCGACAGTTGCTAGCTCGCGAAGTTTCCGGGACGCTGACCGGTGACGATAATTGGTCGGGGACGATTCATGTCACGGGCGACGTGACGGTTCCGGCTGGATCAACGTTGACGATCGAGCCCGACACGAATATCAAATTCGAAGCCGGGAGATGGCTGACGGGAGCCGGGTCGATTCAAGCACTCGGCACTTCATCCCAGCCAATCGTGTTTACCAGTGCGCTCGATGATTCGGTTGGCGAAGACCTGACCGATGGATTCGATGGCGTTCCGTATGCGGGCCATTGGGAATCGATCTATCTGAACGGTCCGGACAGCGCGCTTCAAAATGTTCAGATTCGGTACGCAGGCGATCGTGACGGAAGTGGTTCGGGAGGCGGCAGCGTCGGCTCAATTGAACTGTCGTTCACAAGTGCGACACCATCGGAACAAACACGGTTATCCGATGTCTTAATTCGTGACGGATACTCGAACGGATTGAATGTGTTTGCAGGGGCGCCGACACTGCAGAACGTAGCGGTCAACAACACAAACGGAGTTCCATACTATTTCGACATTGACACCAACCCGTCTGCGACAGGATTGACGGCGTCCGGGAATGTGAGAGGCGATCGAATTGATGTCCAGGGCGGAACACTGGCGACCAATCGAACGTGGGACTACGGCGACCTGCCGCTGCATCTGATCGGAGGTGATCTTTTTATTCGCAACGACGTCAATACGAACCCAGTGACGTTGTCGGTTGCGCCAGGAACGGTAGTCAAGGTTTCGCAAGGGTTTCAGATTCGCGCGATGGAGGGAGCGCTGCAGGCAATTGGGACCTCCTCGGAGCCGGTTGTGTTTACGGCAGCCATCGACGATTCCGTGGGAGGTGATAGTAACGGCGACGCGGACGCAACGTCGGCTTACCCTGGGTATTGGGAATCGCTGTACATCGATGGCCCCAATTCCATCTTGGAGAACGTGGAAGTTCGCTTTGCGGGCGACATCAATGGTGATGGTGCCGGAGGAGGCCAGGTCGGGTCGATCGAGTTGGCGTACCCATTGACTGATATCGCATCTCAAACACGACTGACGAACGTACGTGTCAAGGACGGTTACTCCAATGGCGTGAACGTACGAGACGAGTCGCCGCTGCTACAAAACGTTCATGTGGAGAACTCGTTCGGAGTGCCGTTCTATTTTGACATTGATACCAGTCCCACCGCGTCGGGATTGACCGGCCAGGGCAATTTGGCGGGTGACCGAATCGCGATTCAAGGAGGGACTCTGAATCAAGATCGAACGTGGGATTATGGTGACCTGCCGCTGAGTCTGATCGGAGGCGATCTGTACGTCCGCACTGATACCGGGTCGAATCCAGTCACGTTGACGATTGCCCCGGGAACCGTCGTCAAAATGGACCGAGCATCGTTCATCAATTCGATTGAGGGTGCGATCCATGCCTTGGGCACTGCCGCCGAACCGATCGTTTTCACCGCGCTGACCGACGATTCGATCGGCGGTGACTCTGGAGGCGATGGAAACGTGACGACGCCCTATCCGGGCTACTGGGAGTCGATCTATTTAGATGGACCCAATAATGTTCTGGAAAATGTCGAAATTCGCTACGCCGGAGACACTGATGGAAATGGTACTGGAGGAGGGCAAACGGGTTCGATCGAAATTCGATACGCGGGGACGGATGTTGCTGCACAAGCACGCCTGACCAACGTTCGGATTTCAGATGGATATTCCAACGGGGTCAACGTGCGGACCCAGTCTCCGGTTCTGCAAACGGTTCACGTTGAAGATTCTCTGGGCGTTCCGTTTTACTTTGACATTGATTCGAATCCTTCCGCGTCAGGCTTAACGGGGCGGGACAACGTCGCTGGGGATCGCATCGCAATTCAGGCGGGAACGCTGACGGAGGACCGCACATGGAACTACGGTGAGCTACCTTTGGATCTGGTCGGCGGCGATCTGTTCATACGTCAGAATGCGCAACTGGTCCCTGCGACGCTGACGATCGCCGCCGGCACCGTCGTCAAAATGGATCGTGCCACTTATATCCAGTCGATTGAAGGTTCGATTCATGCTTTGGGTACGGCAGCGGAGCCCATCGTCTTTACAGCGATCACCGACGATTCGATCGGTGGAGATTCTTTGGGTGACGGAGATTCGACGAGCGCGTATCCGGGTTATTGGGAATCGCTTTATCTGGACGGTCCAAACAACATTCTGGAAAACGTCGAAGTGCGTTATGCGGGCGACACCGATGGAAATGGAACGGGCGGCGGACAAGTTGGATCGATTGAAGTCCGCTACTCGGGTACAGACGCGGATTCACAGGCAAGACTGACGAACGTGCGGGTTTCCGACGGCTACTCCAACGGCGTCAACGTTCGTACTCAAGTTCCGACGCTGGAAAATATTCATGTCGAGGACGCATTTGGCGTACCGTTTTTCTTTGCGCTCGCCTCCGATCCCTCCACCAGTGGTTTGACCGCGAGAGGTAACCTTGGCGGAGACAAGATTGTTCTGGAGGCGGGGACGATTAGCGTGGACCGCACCTGGGACTATGGCGATTTACCATTGCAATTGACGAGCGATTTATTCGTCCGCAGCAACGCACAGGGACCGGCAACGCTGACGATCGCGCCAGGAACAGTGGTCAAGATGCCGCGCGCGTCGTACCTTCAATCGATCGAAGGTGCGATACACGCAATCGGCTTGGCAGATGATCCGATCATTTTTACGGCGGACACGGACGATACGGTCGGTGGTGACTCAAACGGCGATGCGAACGCAACGGCTCCCTATCCGGGATATTGGGAATCGATTTACTTGGATGGACCGGGCAACGTCTTGGAAAACGTGGAAGTCCGTTATGCAGGCGACACCGACGGAAATGGCATCGGTGGTGGACAAACGCCGTCGATTCACATCGGATTCGCCGGTACTCAAGTCGATGACCAAGCAAGACTGGCTTCGGTTGCCGTCAGTCACGGTTATTCCACAGGTGTCCAGGTGACGGCCGGTACACCGACACTGACCAACATTTCCGCCGACGAGAACTTGGGAGTCCCATTCTATTTCTTGCTAGCGTCCGATCCGATCGTCAGTGGACTAACGGGTCACGGAAATGTCGCCGGAGACCAGATCTTGCTTCAGACCGGTACACTGCCAAGCGATCGAACATGGGACTTCGGCGAGTTGCCGTTGGTCTTGACGAGCGATCTTGTGATCCGGGCCGATGGTGACGGTCCGAACCAATTAACAATTGCGCCGGGAACGGTGATCAAGTTCCAGGCGGGGCATTATTTGCAGACGATTGAAGGATCGGTTAGTGCGGTGGGAACGGTTGAAGCACCCATCATCTTTACCGCGCTGGCTGATGATACTGCGGGAGGCGATTCCAATGGAGACGGTAATGCTTCGGTCCCGTATCCCGGCTACTGGGAGAGCCTTTACATCGCTGGCCCCGGTAGCACGTTCTCTAACGTTACGATTCGATATGCCGGCGACACGAACGGCGACGGTGTCGGAGGCGGAGACGTTTTTTCGCTGGACGTCGATAACGATCTAACACTGACCAACGTGAACATCGAATCGTCGTATGGCGGCGGGTTGATGATCGGTTCGGGCGCTACGGTGACTTACAACGGCGGGCGACTCGATTCCACAACGGAATCGGCGGCCGCGCGGTCAGCCATTGCGGTCAGTAACGGGGCGCTGGTCGCGACGGACCTGGATATTCTAGCCAGCGATGGCGCGGGTGACATCGGAATTGACATCGCAAATGGTCAGTCGGTGTCCGTTAGCAACAGCAGCTTTT
>JAGQPO010001021.1 GCA_020426665.1 Planctomycetales bacterium | reverse complement strand
TGGAACTTGGAACTTGGAACTTGGATATAATTATTTAATCTCCAAATCCAACTGAACGTTCCCATCAGCGATCGTTGTCACCGTGATCGGATGCATCCCTTGGGCGAGACGGATTTCGGTGGTGTATTCCTGGTCCGGTTTGAACCCGTAATCGGCGTCGATCAATTGGGCGTCGTGGATTCGTGCAAAGGCTGGCGATGAAGTTTTCAGCGTGACTTTGTAGGTCCCGGTTTTGGGTGCGACAAAGAAACCCTGGAATCGAACTGCTCCGATTACTTTTTCGACGACCATGTCATCGACTCTGCCAGTTCGGGTCGGTGCTAAATCGGCAACGTCCGGAACAAACGGGAAATCACCTTCGTACACGTCATAGGCCCATCCGGCTGGTACGTTCGCTTTGATTGATGGGATCGGAACATCGTCATAGGGACGCGGTGCCGAAGCGTTCGGGCGCCGCATCTGCAATACACGATCGTGCATCCGTTTTTGCAATTCCACGAACTTGTCACCCGTCCCTGCCAGATTCTTTAACTCTTTCGGATCATTGGCCAGATCATAGATAGCAAACGGTTGGTCGTGGTTTTCGATATTGACGCGCACGCCTTTGTACCCGTCGACAAAAACGACCTGCATTTGTTGTCGTTTCTGATTGCGTTTTGACGGTTGGAAATCGTTGTAATTGGGTGTCCTGCTGCCGTTAAAGTATTCGACATAGACCTGGCTGGGTCGCTGAGTCCCCTGCCCTGTCAACGTCGGCAACAGCGAGACGCCGTCGGTGCGTGCCGGCGGCGCGATCCCTGCGGCACGGGCGAACGTCGGCATCCAGTCGTGAAACTGCGAAGGCGAATCGCTTACCGATCCCGGTGCGATCTTTCCAGGCCACCAAGCCAACGTGCCGACGCGAATCCCGCCTTCCCAGACGTCACGTTTCGTTCCATCAAACGGTCCATAAGACTGGAATGACTGTGGGGTGTAATTGACCGGTTTGTCATTCAAATCACGCAGGTACGATTCGTGGTGCGGACCGTTGTCGCAACTGATGACAACAAGAGTGTTTTGGTCGATCGAAAGATCACGCAGCGATTGCATCAGATCGCCAATCGAATCGTCGATTCGTCGGACCATCGTTGCGAATCGTTCTTCCACATCCGTCCAACCCTTGCCCGTGTAATCGGGGTGCCGGTATCCGTCGACCGTTCCCGTCGCGGTGTTGATCATGTGGCCCGGTTTACCGATCCATTGCAATCCACCGTCCAGTCCATCTCCGTCGGGAAACGCGACCGGTGGTAATTGGAGCGCCGCGTGCGGAGTGTCGTAGGCCAGGTACAGAAAAAATGGTTCCTTCGCACCGCTTTGCACGTGCTTGGTGATCCAATCTTTACTGCGGGCGGCAAACAGATCGGTGGTGTAACATTTGGCAAGGTCCTTGCTGACTTCGTTGTCATTGTGCCAGATCTGTTTGGGTGTGCGATGCGATTCGCTGTTACCCAGTTCCCAGGTCTCGGCCGGATAATGAAGGTGTCCGTCGCGGTGTCGCACGTAGCCGTAGAATTCATCGAACCCACGTTTGGTCGGATACGCCGGCCAATCCGCCGGTGTCCAGTCGTCGTCCTGGCCATTGGCGGCGCCTTGCAATCCGTACTTGCCGACCAGCCAAGTCTTGTATCCGGCAGCCTTCATCACGGTCGCAAGGGTGTGGTTGTTTTCCAGTGCTTTGTCGAATTGGTTGTCACGGACCACCGCATGACCTTGATGAACGCCGGTCAAAAGCGACGATCGACTGGGAGCACACACCGGTGCCGGACAGTAATGGGATCGTAATTGCATGCCTTCACCAGCCATCCGATCCAACATCGGTGTTTGATGACGCTTGGAATGCTTGGACGTGTTTTGATACAGCACGCCAAAATCACCCCAGCCCATGTCGTCGAGCAAAATGAAAATGACGTTGGGTTTTGAATCCGCGCGGGCGGTTGCTGCGAACGTGAGCAGCAACAACGAAAGGATTGCGGTCAGGTTGCGTGGCATCGGTGGAATTGGCGTGCGAGTTGGCGGGTAGATCACAATAGTCTAACAATAAAAAGCAGGTCGGATCAAAGTTGACAGGATGTTGGGTCAAAAGAAGTTGGGTCAAAAGATGTGGGAGCTAAAGGACTGAATTCAAGAACTACGGGCAGAGCACTACGCGAGTCT
>JAGQPO010001020.1 GCA_020426665.1 Planctomycetales bacterium | reverse complement strand
TCAATATGCCGTTACGGTTTCGCGTAACGGCAAACATTCATCGCGGAGGTGTTAGGGGACCTTTTGTCCGATGACTACGATTTCGGCGGCCGATGCCCATTGATTTCCGTTGACTTCCGAGAAAGATCGCACTCGCACATAGCGGCCGCTGATCGGTTTTTTCAAGTCGACCGATTGCGCGGTACGGACTTTCTGGAAAGTGCCGGCCGCTACGGGTTCACCGAACGAGTCTGCGGAATCGCTGATCGAAAAATCGGCCTTTCCAAAAGCCCCGTTCCACCCGCCGTCTTGTCGTGCCAAATAACGGAACCCGGAAATCTGGTAGGTGTCTCCCAAGTCGATCACCAATTCATGGGGTGGTCCTGCGACTTCACGACCGAAATGGGAATGCCAAATGGTGTCGGGTTTGCCATCGATCGCATTTGCAGCAAATTTTTCATTGCCGGTGTTTTCACTGCTGTAACGCACCAATCGCATTTCGGAAGACGGGATCAAGTTGTCGTCTTGGATTTTTTGAACCTTTCCCGTTTGATTGCGATTGGGTTGATTGCCTTGTTTGGAACCACTGGGATTTCCTTTTGAGCCCCATTTGGCTTGTCGGTCTCGTTCGTGCAGTTCTTTCGAATTGAATGTACCCGGCACCCAAGGTTCGTGCGATTGTTTGGCATAGGCCGTCATTTTGCCCATGACGTCTGGGTGGTCCGCCGCAACGTTCTTTGCCTCGCTGATGTCGGTCTGCAGATCATAAAGCTCCCATTCGGCATCCGGTTTAGGCTGGATGGCTTTCCAATTTCCCATTCGCACCGCAGTCTGAGGTCCATATTCCCAATAAAGGAACTCATGTTGTGGTTGATCATGGCCGGTCACATCGGCGCCCACTAATTCAGTCAAGATCGACATGCCGTCAAGGTCTGCGGGGACCTCCGCACCGGCGAGCTCCGCAAGTGTCGGGTAGACATCGACTTGGCTGCAGAGAAGATCACTGACGCGCCCACCGGCAATTTTCCCCGGCCAACGAACAAGATATGGAATTCGCAAACCGCCTTCATAAAGGTTGCCCTTGCCGCCACGAAATTCGACGCCGGTTTGCGGATGTTTGTTCGGGCCATAGAAGCCGCGCGGATGGTCTTTGTCCCGGAAACGATCTTGCCCGCCGTTGTCGCCGGTAAAGAAGACGATCGTGTTGTCTTCGAGGCCAAGTTCGCGAAGCAGGTCGATGATCGATTTCAAATCATTGTCGACCATCGTGACCATCGCGGCGTAGTTTTTGACGTCTTGTGGGATGGTCGGATCAGCGAACCATTCGTCATGCTGATAGGACTTGAACGCAGGATCATCGGCCGGGATGTCATACATTCCGTGTGGCGGCGTGACGGGAAGATAACAGAAGAAGGGGCGGTCTTTGTTTTCCCGGATAAACGCCTTGCCTTGCTTCATGATTTCGTAGTGCGAATACGTTTGCCCCTGGCGCCCGCCGTCGTTTCCGGCCAGTGGAACCTCCTGGCTGTTGCGAACCAGGTAGGGCGGATAGAAGGAGTGGGCGTGAACTTGGTCGTAGTATCCAAAGAAGACATCAAAGCCATGTTTTTCCGGGACACCGGTTGACCCGCGACCGCCCGCGCCCCACTTTCCGAATCCGCCGGTAGCATAGCCGCGTGATCGTAACGTGTCGGCAATCGTCGGTTCGCCGGCGCGCAGCGGTGTTCCGCCGGGGTTGTCGCGTACCGAGCAGTGGCCCATATGTTTGCCAGTCATCATGCAGGCGCGAAGCGGTCCACACACCGGCGCTGCGGCAAGTGCCTGTGTGAACCGAATTCCCTCTCGAGCCATTTGGTCGATGTTCGGAGTATGAAGTCGAGTGTTGCCCATGTGCGAGAGTTCAAAGTACGACAGCTCGTCCGACATCATGTAGACGATGTTCGGAGGCCGTGGTGAGGTGTTTTCATCGCCCACTGCGCGACTGCCGTGATTCGCCGCGAAGACGAACAGGAAAAGAGGTACGAAAAAATAACGTTGATTCATGATGGAACTCGTGAGTTGATATGGAAATGTCGATCGCCCAAAAGCTGGCGTGTCATTGGGACGCCGGAACAATTTGGACGATGCCAAAGTCGATAAACTGACCACCGGTGGTTTGGTGGCAATGGATCGCGATGACGTTATCGCCGGAACTTAGTTTTTCATTTGGGATATCAACCAGTTCGTAACCTGTCGTGAAACCGCTTCGTTTCGTCAGCAGTTGACCGTTCAGGTAGATTTCGGCATCTTCGTCGTGCCAGATTTTAAGTGCGGCAGGACCGGTCGGATCATTCGGAAGCGTGAAGGTTCGGCGGACCCAAATATCGGAGCTGTTCCATCGCGTGCCCACCGGTGCCCCAGGAGTTTCCCGGGTACCCAGCCCTCCGCGTCCCTGTCGCCAATCCTTGGCATCAAAGTCGACGCCGAACCAATCGTCGGCCGGGCGATCGGTGGTCAGACGATACGTTGCTTCGCCGTCTTGGCTGGTCGGAACCAGCACTTTGGTCTTTGGCGGCGTCGGCATCGGCGCCCAATCTTTTGCCTTCGTGGAGTCGCGCGATGCGTATTTCTGCCAAACTTCATGGTCATACATCAGCTTCAGAAAAACGCCTCCGACGACGGGACGCGCGGTAAAGCCTCGTTTCTTGGCCGTCGATGTGAAGTACCAATCGGTCATCGGTGATCGATCCGGTGTCACATCCAGGAATCGGTGAACGGGCCGAACGAGGGCGTCGAAGTCGTCACGGTTTTCCGTCAACGTTGCCGTCCACAAAATCCAATCCAGTTTGGTGTAGTCCGAGCGGTTGTCCAGCGGAAGCCCGTATGTGTTCTGGGTCTTTCGGTAGTAAGCCATTTCCGTCTGATAGACTTCTTGCGGAAACAAGTCGAGGCCTAAAATTCGATCCCAGACGAGGTTGTACTTTTGGCTCCAAGTGTCTTTCTGGTCAAAAGCCAATCGGAAATGGTCGCCGTCGCGCGCCGCCTTGATCCATTGTTGTGCAAATTGTTTTGCGATCCCGCGGTACTTGGCTGCTTCGTCATCGTCACCGCGCATTTCGCAAAGCATCGCGTAGGCGCCCAACCCGCAGATGGCTTTGGCACTCAAGTTGACGTTGTGTGCCATGTGTCCGGCAAAGTCGTCCGTACAAAGTTGATTGTCCGGATCAAAACCCTTGTCTTGCAGGTAGGCGGCCCACTGGCTTAGTTGGTTCCAATAGAGGCTGGCGAAGTCCGCATTGCCTTCCATTTTTGCCAAGGCGCCGAACAGGGCCAGCAGATTGCCGCATTCTTCCACCGGCATTTGGTTTTCTTCACTTTGCTCGCCGCCGCCGTAACGTTGCCCGTTCGCCTTCGGATAGGTGCCAAGATCGTGCGGGGCGAATGGAAACCGCCATCGATCCGAGGCCGCATAGTCCATGAAGGGGACCAGCATCGATTTCGTCAACGTCGGTCCAAACAACAGAAACTGTGGAGCCATCGGATAGAAGACGTCCGACGTGGCGATGCAACCATTGGAGTGATTCTCCTTGCAAAACTGAAGCGGTTGTCCATTCGCATCAGCAACAAACTTTCCAGCCGCAAAACACTGGCGATATGCCAGGGCACCGATGTCGGCGTATTCATCGCCACCGGCTCGGCGAAGATCGTCCATCAATTCGTTGTCAAACTGTTCACAACGAACTTCCAACGATTGGTGTTGGTCGATGGCGGCCGCCAGCAGGTCGTTTGCTTCCCAACCGTTTTTCCGCCAATACGGTCGGAGTTGATGCTTCATGTACTCGATCGAATACAGGTCGTCGTAGGCGATCACGGCATAAGTCGAGACCGCTTGACGCCCCACGTCGCCCATCGACAAGGCCAATGCGGCGACCACGTCTCCTGCGGCGACAGGAAAGTTGGTCGACTGCCCCTTCGGTGCGGTTGCACCCGTTTCATCGAACGATTCTCGAAGCGCCGATGCATTGCCAAACGCCGTGGACACTCGCCCGGCTTTTTCCGCGGCGAGATACAGGTATCCCCAATCGATTCTAAGATCATCGCCTGCTTTCCCGAGCACGTGCTGCGAGACGGTTCCAAGCTTGAGTGCGACTGCATTTCCAGCCGTTTCCAAACTTCCCTGAACCATTTGGTCGGGCGTATTGGTCGATAGTTCTCCCCCGGCATCAACATAGAATTCGACCCGGTGCGTTTGATCGCTGGTCGATGACACCGTCACGTTGACATAAGTCGTCGGACGGCTGAGTAACATCAGATCATCTGGCAACGCGGGTGTGGTGAATGTCAGTGCGACGTTTACACCGTGACCGGCGAACGTATAAAGCGTTCGCGTCGGAAGCACCTTGACGGAGGTTTGCTTCATCGCCGCGATCGTTTGCGGCCCCGCGCCCATCAGTCGATACGCTTGTCCGTCCACCCGCACGATCGCCGACAGGCGCTGCGTCTTGCCGGTCCAGTGCGTTGTCGCTGTTTCCCAAAGATTGTCCGATTGTGACCAAACGCTGAAATACGGATCACACGCAACAAGTGGAACCGCGGGTGGACGAAACTCGGATTCGGCGGGCTGCTGTGCGGCGCATTCATTTATTGAAAGGAGCGACACAATTATCCAGCCAGCTGCCTGGATCGGGCCTGTGGCGATTCGGTTGTGAAACGTGGCGGAAGCATTCATGGGATTTTCTTGATTGTCGCTGGAGCATTTTCAAAGATGACATGGAATGTCGCCGCACACTCCGTGGCCGGTTTGGCCAACCTGGAAGAGGCTGTGACAGACTGCGAGAATCTTGAAAACGCCCCAACTGATTGAAACGATTTGATGTGATTAGTGATTATGGACGACACCATGACATTCGCAACGCAAAGTCTTTTTGAAAATCCGGTCGCCAACGACTGACTGTCTCTCGCGCTCGCCCGTCCGTGTCATCGTCGTGATACCAGCCGTCGTCCGCTTTGTTGAACTGGCCTCCCCAGCCGGGTTTCGTCGGATCGTTGGGATCATTTCCTCCGGCGGGCAGGAAATAGAACCAGGACGGTGTGTCGCCTTCCTTCATGCA
>JAGQPO010001019.1 GCA_020426665.1 Planctomycetales bacterium | reverse complement strand
ATTCGCGTACTCTGTCGAAATTGGAAGTAGAACCTGCGGAGGTCATTTTCTCATCTCAAACGGATACCGCGGCGCTGCAAGTGATTGCGGTGTGGCAGGACGGTCGGCGAGAGGACGTCACTCCACTGTGTCGTTTTCGCAGCAACGACGATTCCGTCGTGACCGTGGATGCCGACGGTGGGCTGGAAACTGTTGGTTCCGGCGACACGCACGTCGTTGTTTTTTATGACAACGGGATCACTTCGGTTCCGGTTTTGCGTCCGCGCGATGGCATGGGCATTGCGAGTTCGCATCCGTCTGAATCAAAAGCAGCCGAACCAAGTATCGATTCCTTGGTGCTCGAAAAACTGGACAAGTTGGGAATCACACCTTCACCGATCTGCACCGACACGGAGTTTTTGCGGCGCGTCAGTTTGGATCTGACGGGAACCTTACCCATGCCGAATGAAGTCGTCGAGTTTATCTCCGATACTGGCGATGACAAAAGGAATCGTAAAGTCGACGAACTGCTGCAGCGGTCATCATACGCGGCGTGGTGGGCGAATAAGTTGTGTGACTTCACCGGATGCAATCCGAGCCAACAGGCGGAACTGGGCCAGGAAACGTCGGCCCAGTGGTACATGTGGGTTTACGAAAGATTGCGAGAGAATGTCCCCTATGATGAATTGGTGCGCCGTATGGTACTGGCCACCAGTCGCGAGGACGGTCAATCGTACGATGACTACGCCGCTGAAGTGTCGGGGTACTTTCGCGATGATTCGTACGCGGAATTTGCAAAGCGCCAGACGATGCCACATTATTGGACGCGGCGTAGTATGCAAAAACCCGAGGATGCGGCACAAGCGTTCGCGCATAACTTTCTTGGAGTGCGACTTCAGTGCGCGCAGTGCCACAAGCATCCTTTCGCGCCATGGACTCAAGACGACTTCAAAGAGTTCAGCTGCTTTTTTGAAACTTTGAAATACGGGGTCGAGCCCGATTCACTTGAACGCTACCGAGAGCTTGCCAAACAAGTCGGGTTGAATGTGCGGGGAGACGACGGCAGTGCGGTTCCGAACGATGTTTTGAAGCAAGCCCAGCGCGGGCGCACGGTTCCATGGCGAGAACTTTACGTCCGTCACCGTGATGCTCCGCAAGCGTTAAGCCTGCTTCGCAGCGGCAACGTTACACTTGGTGGATCCGATGATCCTCGGCGGCCAATCATGGATTGGATCGACCGACCCGATAATCCATGGTTTGCCCGGGCGTTTGTCAATCGAGTTTGGGCGGGCTATTTTCACGTCGGGATTATCGATCCGCCTGACGATCTGAATCCCGCAAACCCACCAAGCAATCCCGCGCTTCTGGATTGGTTGGTCGATGGGTTTATCAAACAGAATTACGACATCAAATGGCTCCATCGTCAAATCACGACCAGCCAGACGTATCAGCGGAGTTGGGTTTCGAACGAAACCAACGCCAATGATCGACGAAACTTTAGTCGATCGGTCCCACGTCGCATGCCGGCCGAAGTTGTGTACGACAGCGTGAAACAGGCACTGGCCGGTACCGACCGAGCCGTCGAGGTGCGAACCGATCTCAGTCGTCGCGCGATCGGTCACTTGTCGATGCGGCTGGCCGGGACCTACGCCATGCAGGTGTTTGGAAAGCCCGATCGAGCCGTCAATTGTGATTGCGAGCGAGCCAACGCGCCGACGCTGTTGCAGTCAATCTTTATGCAAAACGATCCGCTGATCGATCAGCGACTCGGCGAGAGCGGTTGGTTGGCTGAGATCCAACGGCGACAAGACGATGGAAACTCGCCCAATCATGCGAACTTGATCAACGACGCCTGGCTAAGAACGCTTAGCCGACCACCGACGAAGTCCGAATCGGATCGCGCGGCGGATCACCTTGCTTCGGCCGACTCCTCCGAGGACGGTCTCCGAGACTTGTTGTGGGCGCTAATCAATACAAAAGAATTTGTCACCATTCGATAGACCACCGGAGCGGTTACCGATCATGAATATCTCGCGTCGTCAAATGCTGCGCGTCGGCGCGCTCGGAACGAGTTTGTCGCTGAGCAGTTTCCTGTGCCTTCAAGCGGCACAAGGCCAGACGGACTCGGGGCGTTCCGCGATCCTTGTTTTTTTGGGTGGTGGACCGTCGCACCAAGATACATTCGATATGAAGCCCGCTGCGCCGGCGGAGTACCGGGGACAGTTCAGCCCCATTGGTACGTCGGTTCCCGGAATCCAAATCTGCGAACATCTGCCTAAATTGGCCAAGCGAGCAGACAAGTACGCGATCATTCGTGGTATCTCGCACAGCCTAGCCGATCACGGTTTAGGGACTCGCTATCTGATGACCGGGAATCTGCCCACTCCCGTCGTCAATTATCCGATGTACGGTTCAATCGTCAGTCGTGAGATGCCCGCCGCAGAAGACTTGCCGTCATTCGTTTCGATCGATCGACCGGTCGAGGGGCCCGGCTATTTGGGCGCAGAATATGGACCGCTTTCCACGGGAGAAAAGCCGCGTTTTGGGCAACCATTTCGTGTTCGTGGAATCACGCTCGATGACACACTGACGATCGACAAGTATCGTTCCCGTAGTCGTTTGCGCGACGATCTTGAAAACGCGTTCGACGGGTTCGAGTCGCTTGACGATTCTGTTCGTTCACTGGATCGTTTTTCCGAACAAGCGTTTCGGATCATCAGCTCGCCTCGCGCCCGAAATGCATTTGATCTGTCGCGCGAGTCAGACCACGAGGTCGATCGATTTGGACGTCATGAGTTTGGGCAGAGTGCGATGTTGGCAACACGTTTAATCGAAGCAGGCGTTCGGTTTGTCACCGTGCTGCTGGAAGGTTGGGACACCCACCAAGACAATTTCAACACGCTCGGCAGGCAGTTGCTGCCTGACTTTGATCAGAGCTTTTCGGCCATGCTGGATCGATTGGACCGGCAGGGACTTTTGGATTCGACTTCAATCCTGGTGACGGGGGAGTTCGGCAGAACACCGAAGGTCAATAGTAACGCTGGCCGTGACCATTGGGCTCGCGCCATGTGCGCTTTGATGGCGGGTGCCGATGTTCGCGCCGGCCAAGTGATCGGAAGCACCGATGACAAGGCACAGGGTCCGGACAACGTGGGATTCACCCCAGACGATCTGGCCGCAACGTTTCTCAGGAATATCGGCGTCGATCCGAAACGGGAGTATGAAGCCAACGTCGGTCGTCCGATCACCGTCATTCGCGACGGCGACGTTATTCCTGGATTGCTTGGGGGACGTTGAGTTTAGGTTCCAGGTTCCAGGTTCCAGG